>DDJQ01000143.1:63749-67010 GCA_002339125.1 Alteromonadaceae bacterium UBA2620 | reverse complement strand
TTTTATCTCCCGTCCACAGGTAGGTAGGCGGATCGAGTCTCTCCCCTGCCATAAAGATAGTTTTCAGGGAAGAGATATCATACTTGTTAATTTCCGCCGCTTCCGGGTCTTCCTTACGAATAGCCCGAAACGCAGTAGGCGCTGCGAATAATGCTTTAATTTTGTATTCATCTACCATTCGCCAGAATGCGCCGGCATCGGGTGTGCGTACAGGCTTACCTTCATAAACAACGGTAGTGCAACCATGCAGAAGCGGGCCGTAAACGATATAGGAGTGACCCACAACCCAACCCACATCGGATGCGGCCCAGAACACTTCGCCCGGTTGCATATCGTAAACCGCCGTCATGGAATATTTTAATGCCACGGCATGGCCGCCGTTTTCACGCACAACACCTTTTGGTTTACCGGTGGTGCCAGATGTATACAAAATATACAGTGGATCTGTACCTTTAACTGCTACACAATCTGCTGGAGTGGCTTTCGCCATTGCCTCTGCCCAGTCGATATCCATGCCTTCATGCATCGCCGCTTTGGCTTGTGGCCGCTGCAGTACCACACAACACTCTGGTTTGTGGGCCGATAGCTCAATGGCTTTGTCGACAAGCGGCTTGTATTCAATCACCTTGGCCACTTCGATACCGCATGACGCGGTTACTATCAGTTTTGGCTCAGCATCTTCAATACGCACCGCTAATTCATGCGGCGCAAAACCACCAAATACCACTGAGTGGATGGCACCAAGGCGGGCAATCGCCAGCATGGCCACTACGGCCTCAGTAATCATTGGCATGTATACTACAACACGATCGCCCTTCTCTACGCCCTGGGCTTTTAGCACCCCGGCAAACAGCGAAACTTGTTCCTGCAGCTGTGCGTAGGTGAGTACAGACTTACTGTTAGAAACCGGAGAATCATAGATAATAGCTGGCTGGTCGCCGCGGCCGTTTTCAACGTGATAATCAACGGCCATGTAGGCAGTATTCATTTCACCGTCGTCAAACCAGTGGTAAATACCCTCGTTGTCCTGGGTAAGAATGTCCTGTGGTGCTTTAAACCAGGGCAGCGCTTTGGCTTGCTCTGCCCAAAATTCGGCGGGTTGCTCAATTGAACGCTGATATTCTGCTTGGTATGACATACAAATTCACTTCCTACACTATTATTATGCGGTTTGAAATCTTCACTGAAAACTTCTATATGCTATTACAGTAATAGAAAATGGGCCGTTTGCGCATACGACCATTGGCTTATATGTCGACAACTTTAGACTAATTGCGCTTTTTTTAATCTAAATCAACTTTGCTCAGTGAGCTGTTCATAATAAAGTCGCGCCAGGCTTTCTCCGGCAGCGGCCGAGAATAAAAATAGCCCTGAAAATATTCGCAGCCACGTTGGCGTAAATACTCTTTCTGGAACTCGTTCTCTATACCTTCGGCCACACTACTTACTGAGAGGGCATGGGCCAGATCGATAATGGAATTCACAATCGGCACTTCGTCATCGTGGAAGTTAATTTCATCCACAAAATAGCGGTCTATCTTAAGTTCTGAAATGGGCAATTCTTTCAGATAACTCAGGCTGGAGTAACCGGTACCAAAGTCATCAATAGAGAAAAAGAAGCCGAGTTCGCCCAGCTTATCCATGCGCTCGCGTACTAAATCAATGCTCGATACCAGCGTGGTTTCGGTAATCTCCAGCATCAGCGTATCCGGCGCCAGGCCCCATTTTTCAATAAGTTGCGTAATGGTTTCGGCAAAGTCTGCGCGCACAATATGGCGGCCGCTGATATTCACAGCGATGCGGGTATGCTTACCCAACTGCTCACAGTCATGGAGTAAGCGGCAGGCTTCGTTTATCACCCAGTTGCCGATGTCGATGATAGCGTCACTTTCTTCCGCTACCGGAATAAACTCTACCGGACTGATCATGCCCAGCTCCGGGTGTTCCCAGCGGATCAGCGCCTCAGAGCCGATAACTTCATTAGACGCGTTAAACTGAGGCTGCAACATCAGATAAAATTCGTTGTTCTGCAATGCCCGCTGAAAAGAGTGGGTGATGGTGTTATAGCGGTTATAATCCTCAAACGCAGCGTTGTCGATAGTTAACACACTGCCCGGCCCTTGCTTCTTAGCCCGCTTTTTACCAAAGGAGAGCACACCGTTGACCTTTTCATAACTGGCTTTCGAGGCTTCTAGGCGGCAGGAGGAAATGGCGGCGGTAACAGAGTGAATTAAATCATCCACCGCGATGGGCGTCACAATTGCTTTGTGGATCTCCCATTCCAGAGTATTGATGATACTCTCGTTTTCACGATTTTCACCATCAACCGGCGCAGTAGAAAGGATAAGGAAGTTATCGCCAATACCACGATAAACCTTTAAGTCCCCATCGATCGCCGCATTTATGCGCTGACCGATGGTAGCCAGGATTTTGTCGCCCACATGCTTGCCAAAGCTCAGGTTGTACTGAGTGAAATTATCCATGTCGATAAGACAGCAATAAATGTCCAGGGCATTGAACTGTGAGGACGCCTGATTAAGTACTCGTGCCAGGTCAATTTCAAAGGAACGCATATTTGGCAGCTCAGTAAGATCATCAAAATACGCTGTTTTATAGATCTCTTCCATGGCCTTTTTACGCTCAGTAATATCCTTAACAATACCGATAAACTGGCGCTGCCCTTCCTGCACTACTTCTGACAGGGAAAGCTCGATGGGAAACACCCGGCCGGATTTATGTAAGCCAGGCAGCTCCCGTCCTACACCAATGATTTTTGCACGGCCGGTTTCCAGGTAATGATTAAGAAACTCGCTGTGGTATTTGGCATACGGATCAGGCATCAGAATGCTGACATCCTGACCCATTATTTCGTCGGGTTCATAACCAAAGATTGTCGACATTGTTTTATTTGCGGTAATGATAGTGCCACTGGTATCGATGGTGACTACCACGTCGTTTAAGTTGTCGAGGATAGCAGTCAGGTAGGCCGCATAATTGTATTCGGTTTCCAGTAGCCGGTACTGTTCTGTGATGTCCTCCAGTGCACCAAATACCTGTGTAACCTTTTTCCCGGTGTAGCGCGGCTTACCGGTGGCTTTAATGCGCAATACCTTTCCATCAGCGCGGCGCAGGAAGCCCTCATGGCAATACTCCTTGCCTTCTCTTACCACCTTGTCAAAGGATGCCGTAATGGCTTTTTTGGTTTCCGGTGGAAAGTACGCCATGGCCGTCGAAATAGAGACCGGCGAGCCGTGAGGCAAG
>DDJQ01000143.1:546-63440 GCA_002339125.1 Alteromonadaceae bacterium UBA2620 | reverse complement strand
CGAGCCGTGAGGCAAGCCGTATATCCGGAACATTTCATCTGTCCAGGTAATTACGCCACTGGCCAAATCGACTTCCCAGCCACCGGTTTTGGAAATGGAACCAATTTCATTGAGGAGTTCGAGTTTCTGATTAAGCTGCGTATTGGTGCTGATAACCGGGCATTTATAGGTGTGAGTCCGCTCCAGGGCCAGCTTTAGCCGTTCAACGGCCAGCTCCATAGCCAGCTCAGCCTGAGTGGCCGAACCGCCTTGTTTATCGAGTAGAAATACCAGGCCCCCTACCGCACTGAAATCCTCCAACAGTAGGACTTTTGCCACGCCCTCAACATCGCTCAGAAGGTTGCTGCCGTTTACGCTGAACTGCTCAACCTTTTGTGTTCCCTGATTGCGGCGGTCAAACCGCTTAAACGACAGCTCAAAATCTGTCACATCAACGGTTTCACCGTTATTCATTAAGAATATAAGATTAGCAGGTTCGCCCTGCTCATTCAGGGTAAACACGGCAACGCCTGAGCACTCAGACTTAGAAACTGCCTGCTCAGCAATGGTGAACAAATCGAGTTCGGATACCTTTTCCAACATGAGGAGTCTGATGCGTCCTGCTAAAATTTACGGTTACTATTCAGTCGCTAATAATCGAGCCCGGTACTAAGCTTAGAAAACTATCCCTGAATTACAACAAATATAGACGTTATAAAACGGCCGGCCACACTAAATTTCGAACCTTTTAAGAATACTACCAATCATAAATACTAAACTAAAGTATCGATTTATCTAAATTTCCACTCTGGTTAGCAATTCAATAAGCCTCAGTATTTTTTGACCGACAGCTCGGCTATTCAAACTGAATAGGCAGATTAATACTCAGGCAGGAGTTCTTTACTGCAGAATATAAAAAGCCGGCTGATGCCAGCTTCCTGAATAACACGTCTATGAGCTTATATTACTCTTTGTAATCATCGTGGCATGACTTACAGCCACCGCCCAATGCGCCTATCGCCTTGCCATAGCTGCCTTCATCACCTGACAATGCGGCTTTTTTGATGCCCGTGGCCGCTTCTTTAAATTTAGCAATCTTAGCCATAACGTCTGACTCATTGCTAAACAGAGCTGGTTTGGCTTCGGTATCCACGTCAAAACCGGTGGTATCCACCAGCAGGTAGTCAGCCATCATATCGGCCAGTTGCTCCAGACGCGTGGCATTGGTTTGCATAACCTCGGTATCGAAAGGTAGTGCGCCTTTAGCCATACCAAACATAGGTGATGCGTTGCTCTTTACCAGTTGAAACAGTGACTGACGATACTCCACTGCAGCTTCTGCCTGTTTTTCTGACTTTGCAACGGTTGCTGCATTAGCTGCAGTTAACATGCCTGCAGCCATTAGTCCCACTGTAAATACCTTTACTGATTTCATTTCCTGGTCTCCGGTTATTTAAGGCTCGCCTTGGTAAGCGAAATTGTTATTACTGTTTTTTATACTGGACAAACAAAAACGGATCAACAAGGGTTGATCCGTTAAATGTTTAATTTTAAAAGCCGGATGACTAATTAGTCAGGTCATCAAAGAACTTTTTAACGCCGTCAAAGAAGCCCTGCTCTTTAGGGCGGTGCTTGGCAGCGTCTGTGCCCTTGCCCATTGATTCATCCAGCTCCTTAAGCAATTCTTTCTGCTTGGATGACAGATTCACCGGGGTTTCCACCACTACCTTACACAACAAGTCACCAATCGCGCCACTGCGTACCGACTTCACGCCTTTGCCACGCAGGCGGAACATTCTACCAGTTTGCGTCTCAGGACTGACTTTCAGCTTCACTTTACCGTCTAGCGTTGGCACCTGTAGTTCGCCGCCCAGCGCCGCCGTAGTAAAGCTTAGTGGTACTTCGCAGTACAGATTATTACCATCACGGGTAAAGATATCATGATCGCGTACATGTACCTGAACATATAAGTCACCTGCTGGCGCGCCGCTTTCACCGGCTTCGCCTTCACCGCTTAAGCGGATACGGTCTCCGGTATCCACACCTGCCGGCACTTTAACCGACAAGGTTTTAGTTTGTTCCTTACGGCCCTGACCATGACACTCATTACATGGATCGCTGATGATCTTGCCGCGACCTGAGCAGGTAGGACAGGTTTGCTGAACCGCAAAGAAACCCTGGCGCATCTGCACCTGCCCCTGACCATGACAGGTTGGACAGGTTTTAGGGCTGGTGCCTTTCTTCGCACCGGAGCCATGACAAGAGTCACAGGCCACTAAAGTAGGTACGCGAATTTCAACCTCTTTACCGCGTACGGCTTCTTCCAGAGACATTTCCAGGTTGTAGCGTAGGTCTGCACCCTGACGTGCACGTGACTGACGACCACGGCCACCGCCAAAGATATCGCCAAATACATCGCCAAAAATGTCACCGAAATCAGCGCCACCGCCAAAACCTGCGCCACCGCGGTTCGGATCAACGCCAGCGTGACCGTACTGATCGTAAGCGGCGCGTTTCTGGCCGTCGGTCAGTACCTCATAGGCTTCCTGAATTTCCTTGAACTTTTCTTCAAGTTCCTTGTTGCCCTGAGTACGGTCAGGGTGGTACTTCATAGCCAGTTTTTTGTATGCTTTTTTTATCTCGCGCTCGCCGGCACTTTTGTCCACGCCAAGCACTTCGTAGTAATCTCGTTTCGACATATCGCTCGCTATTCCTACCCGTTAACAGCAACGCAGTGTGCATTGCCCGATTGCTTAATTGTTACTATACCCATTTCAGCAACCATGTGCTTTAAGATAACTGTTGGCCATACCGGCCTTCAACATAGTTTGTGGAATGGGTATTACATAAAAAGGCGCAACAAGCTGTGTGCTGCTGCGCCTGATGGTAACGCTAACCGGCGGCAGACCGCCGGTATTTCGTGTTACTTACTTTTTATCGTCGTCTTTGACTTCTTCAAACTCAGCGTCAACAACGTCATCGTCAGGCTTGCCCTGGCTCGCACCAGCATCCGCGCCTTCAGCACCGCCAGCCGCTGCTTGCTGTGCCTGAGCCGCTTCCATCAACTTTGATGAAGCCTGGATAAGCTCCTGAGTTTTCGCTTCGATTTCCGCTTTATCTTCGCCTTTCGCTGCTGTTTCCAGCGCGCTCAGGGCTTCTTCGATAGGCGCTTTATCGTCGGCGCTCAGTGCGTCACCTACTTCGTCCATTTGCTTACGGGTAGCGTGGATCATACCGTCAGCCTGGTTACGAGCCTGAATCAGTTCTTCGAACTTCTTATCGGCTTCTTTGTTCGCTTCCGCGTCGGCAACCATTTTTTCGATTTCGTCTTCGTTCAGACCAGAAGACGCCTGGATGGTGATCTTCTGTTCTTTACCGGTGTCCTTATCTTTAGCAGATACGTGCAGGATACCGTCGGCATCGATATCGAATGTTACTTCGATTTGCGGTACGCCGCGCGCTGCCGGACGAATACCTTCTAAGTTAAACTGACCCAGTGACTTGTTGCCCTGTGCCTGTTTACGCTCACCCTGCAGCACGTGTACAGTTACTGCAGATTGGTTGTCTTCTGCGGTTGAGAAGGTTTGCGATTTTTTAGTCGGAATCGTCGTGTTCTTCTCAATCAGCGCTGTCATTACGCCGCCCATGGTCTCGATACCCAGTGAAAGCGGGGTAACGTCCAACAGCAGTACGTCTTTAACATCACCAGACAATACACCACCTTGAATTGCAGCACCTACTGCTACCGCTTCATCAGGGTTGACGTCTTTACGTGGCTCTTTACCGAAGAACTCTGTTACGTACTTCTGTACCAGAGGCATACGGGTTTGACCACCTACCAGGATGATGTCGTTAACATCACTTACTGAAAGATCGGCATCAGCCAGAGCCTTCTTAACCGGCTCAAGTGACTCTTTCACCATATCTTCTACCAGTGACTCAAGCTTGGCACGGGTCAGTTTGATCGCTAAGTGCTTAGGACCTGAGGCATCTGCTGTGATGTACGGCAGGTTTACTTCCGTTTGCTGTGAAGAAGACAGTTCGATTTTCGCTTTCTCACCCGCTTCTTTTAAGCGTTGCATCGCCAGCGGATCTTTACGCAGGTTGATGCCCTGATCTTTGTGGAACTCGTCTACCAGGTAAGTAATTACACGGTTATCGAAGTCCTCACCACCTAAGTGCGTGTCACCGTTAGTCGCCAGTACTTCAAAAGTGTGCTCGCCGTCTACTT
The DNA here is from genome assembly GCA_002339125.1 of Alteromonadaceae bacterium UBA2620. Classification (GTDB taxonomy): domain Bacteria; phylum Pseudomonadota; class Gammaproteobacteria; order Enterobacterales; family Alteromonadaceae; genus Alteromonas. Next base: position 59,230 of record DDJQ01000143.1, on the reverse strand, counting down.
CATCGATTTCGATGATAGAGATATCGAAAGTACCACCACCTAAATCGTAAACCGCAACAACGTTATCGCCCTGCTTTTTGTCCATGCCGTAGGCAAGTGCAGCAGCGGTTGGCTCGTTGATAATACGCTTAACTTCCAGACCCGCAATACGACCAGCATCTTTAGTTGCCTGACGCTGAGAGTCGTTAAAGTAAGCTGGTACCGTAATTACCGCACCGGTTACTTTCTCGCCCAGATAGTCTTCGGCGGTCTTTTTCATTTTCTTCAGTACTTCGGCAGAAACCTGTGGCGGCGCCATTTTGTCGCCTTTCACTTCTACCCACGCATCACCGTTGTCAGCCTTAGCAATTTTGAAAGGCATGATGTCGATGTCGCGTTGTACTTCTTTGTCTTCAAAACGACGACCAATTAAACGCTTGATAGCGAATAATGTATTTTCCGGGTTTGTCACAGCCTGACGTTTCGCAGACTGACCAACCAGGGTCTCACCGTCGTTAGTGTAAGCGATAATTGATGGCGTGGTGCGGTCACCTTCCGCGTTCTCAATTACTCGCGGTTTGTCGCCGTCTAAAACTGCGACACATGAATTCGTTGTACCTAAGTCGATACCAATGATTCTACCCATTACGTGTCTCCGTATAATTCTGTAATCTTGCAAAATTAGTGGGGTTATTCACCACCAATTTCAATACCTGTCATTAAAAAATATCTGTTAAGCCTGCGTATCCACACCGCTACTTGGTGCACGCGAAACCATTACCATGGCCGGACGCAGCAAACGTCCGTTTAATTCGTAGCCTTTTTGCATCACTGCCATTACCGTGTTCGGTTCATGGTCAGCGCTTTCCTGCATCGACATAGCCTGATGCAGTTCTGGATTGAACGCCTCGCCTTGCGGATCAATAGGGGCCATTCCAAATTTTTCAATTGTGCTAACGAAAGATTTTAGGGTCATTTCAACCCCTTCTACCATCGGCTTGATAGCTTCGTTTTCGGTATCTGCCATTTGCAGACCACGCTCGAGGTTATCAATAACCGGCAGCAGTTCACCGGCAAAGCGCTCCAGTGCGAATTTGCGGGCTTTCTCTACTTCTCCGTCAGCACGACGGCGGGCGTTATCAGCTTCTGCACGAGCCCGCAACACGCTGTCTTGTTGCTCGGCCACTTTGGCTTCTGCCGCCGCCAGCGCTTTTTCCAGGCTGGCAATTTTTTCTGCTGTTTCATCAACAACTTCACCAGCCAGGGCTTCTTCGGGAGTTTCGCCCTCTACCACTTCCACCTGCTCAGCATCAACTGCCTGGGCGTCGGTTTGCGGGTCTACGGTTTCATTTTGTTCTGATTGCACGTCGCGTGGCTCGCTCATGCTTTCCTCCACAAGTTAAATTGGGTCGTTTTCACATTGAGGCTATTTATGGGGGTGGTTTGACGCCCTTCAAGGGTATCCACAATTTTTTTATGGTTTGCCGCAATTTTCTTTACCCGCTGCCGGTCGATGGCCGTTTATTGCACCTAATCGGAAGCGTTTTACTGATAAAAAATGTTTACAAAATATCAACATGAACAGGAATTGTGCTAATTTAACTGCGCAGCAAATAAGGGCTATTCATCATGCTAAACATTTGGAGTGTGAGCGCGATCGTCCTGCTTTATCTGGCAGGTTTGTTCGCGCTGGCATTTTGGGGTGACAAAAAAATTGATAAAAACAAGCAGCATCCCGTCCTGTATAGTTTAGGGCTCGGGGTTCACTGTACGTCCTGGGCGTTTTTTGGCACCACCACCCAAACCACCCATTATGGCTGGCCGGTGTTTCCTACTTATGTTGGCATTGCGCTGGTGATGCTGTTTGCCTTTCCGGTATTAATTAAGATTACCCGTATTTGCCAGCAAAACAGCGTCAGCTCACTGGCTGACTTTATCAGTCTGCGGTACGACCGCTCGCATAGCCTGGCGGCACTCATTACCTTGCTTTGTTTTGTTGGTGTTGTGCCCTATATCGCCCTGCAACTCGATGCCATTACCGAAAGCATTAACCTGCTTACCGCAGATGCAGACAGCGGCTCAGGCACGGTAGGGTTGTACGTTGCCGCGCTTATGGCGCTGTTTGCTATTTTATTTGGTACCCAAACCCTCAGCCTCACCGAAAAACACCCAGGGCTGTTAGTTACGATCGCCGCTGAGTCGATGATTAAGCTTGTTGGTTTGTCTGTGGTAGGCATATATGTGTGTTACGGCTTGTTCGACGGATTATTCGACCTGGTAGCCCAGGCTGCTCAGCATCAGCCCGGGCGCGACATTTTATACGCCGACAAAAGCTGGGTAGTTTACGTTAGTCATATTTTGCTTGGCATTTGTGCCATGTTCGTGTTGCCCCGCCAGTTTCATATGAACTTTGTTGAGAATAATGGCACCGGCGAGTTAAAAACAGCCCGCTGGCTGTTTCCTCTGTATCTTTTAGGCATGACGATTTTCCTGCTGCCCATCGCGCTGGCAGGCAGTGTACTGCTCGATCCGACTACCGCTCAGTCAGACTCGCTGGTGCTGGCGATCCCACTGCATGAGCAAAACCTTACCGTATCGGTTATCGCCTTTTTGGGCGGATTGTCGGCGACCACCAGCATGATCATTGTGGCAACACTGGCACTGGGGATAATGATTGCCAACAACCTGATCACGCCGCTGTGGTTTAAGTTCAAACTCAAAAAGCAGGCACGGCATACCATGGAGGCCAGCCAGTTATTGAATATTCGCCGGCTCACCGTACTGGTGGTGTTGTCAGTGGCTTTCTGGTATCACGTAAATATCAGCCAAAGCGCGCCGCTAGTGAAAAGCGGCATCATTGCCATGGCGCTGCTATCGCAGATGCTGCCTGCCATGATGTTTAGCCTGTACTGGCAAAAGCGCAGTAAAACCGCCGCTATCAGTGGCATGCTGGCCGGTTTTATTGGCTGGGTTGTCTGGATGCTCTATCCCAGCCTGCTGTCCAGCTATTACTTTAATCCCATTCCCAGCGATCATGAGCTGGCCACCAGCTATGTGCTGAGTCTGGTTATTAACTGCGTGGTTTATGTTTTAGTTGCAGCGCTGTTGCCTGTGGCAAAAGCCAACCATGAAAAAGAACACCTGCAGCCTGATAGTCCTGCCGAAGAGCCGGAGCTGGCCATCCCGGTAAGTGATTTATTGTCGTTAACCGAGCGGGTTCTGGAGCCCCGAGTGCACGCTACGTTGGCCAGACAACTCAGTGGCAATGATACCGGTAATAGTCGTCAGGGCTATGCCAGTCAGGGCCTGCTAGTGCGGGTGGAAAAACTGATGGCCGGGCAAATAGGCCACCCCAGTGCCCGCTTGCTACTTACTGCCATAGCCGATTCTCAGGGCCGGGGATTTTCTAATCTGGTGCACTGGGTAGAAGAAGCCTCACAAAGTTTTCAGTTTAATCATGAAGTACTGATGTCTTCGGTCCAGCATATCCAACAAGGCATAGTAGTGCTCGACCAGAGCCTTAACATGCTGGCCTGGAATGACAGTTACCTGGACATGTTCAATTACCCGGCTGGCGTAGTACAGGTGGGCATGCCGATTAAAGATCTGCTGCAATATAATGCCCGCCGCGGCCTGTTAGGCGAAGTGGGCAATATGCAGGAAGAGATCGACAAGCGGGTGCAATACATGGCAGCCGGTAGCGAATATAAATATGTGCGTAAGCAGGCTGATGGCCGGGTGATTGAGCTTAACGGTAGCCCGTTACCAGGCGGCGGCTATGTAACCACTTACAGCGATATCACCGCCTACATCAAAATTCAGGACCAACTGGAGCAAGCGAAAACCGAGCTGGAAGCCCGGGTAGCACATCGCACTAAACAGCTTGAGGTTGCCAAGCAGGAAGCCGACCAGGCGAATTTAAGCAAAACCAAGTTCCTGGCCGCCGCCGGCCACGATCTGATGCAGCCTTTTAATGCCGCTACGTTGTTTGCCTCGATGCTGGTGCAGAAAACGTCCGGTACCGAGTTGCACAGCATGAGTGAAGGGCTGCTACATTCTTTAAACAGCGCAGAATCGCTGCTTACCTCACTGCTCGACATGACGCGTCTTGAGTCCGGACGCCTGACGGTACAAAAGTCTCATTTCGCTCTGGATGATGTGCTCGCCGGCCTGGTGAATGAATTTAAAATCATCGGCGAACAAAAATCGTTAACGCTGCGCTATGTACCTACCACCGTGAAGGTCTACTCAGATCCCAAACTACTGCGACGAATTATCCAGAATCTGTTGTCCAATGCCGTGCGCTATACCGAAAGCGGTGCAGTGTTAATTGGCGTCAGGCATCGTTCCGCAGACAAGATAGACATTGCGGTGATTGACACCGGCCCGGGGATCCCGGAAAACCAGTTACAGGATATTTTTAATGAGTTCCACCAGCTCGACCAGCAGCATAATCAGGGCCTCGGACTGGGTTTAACTATCGTCGAGCGTATCAGTCAGTTACTGGTTCACCCTGTCCGAGTTGCATCGCAAACCGGTAAGGGCACGGGGTTTAGTATTACAGTTGAACGCTCCTTCGAGACAATCCAGCGTCATACCGAAGTGGTATCAGATAAACGTTCAGATAGCGTTAAATTACTCGAGGGGCGGCGCATCCTGGTTATTGAAAACGATGAACAGATAAGTAGTGCCATGGAAGCCTTGCTGGCCGACTGGGGCGCTCAGGTCATGGTGGCAAGAACCTGTGAAGAAGCGCTGGCGCTTAACAGCATACCAGACCTCATGCTGGTCGATTATCATCTGGATCACGGCGAAACCGGCATCAACGTAGTAAGGCATCTGCGTGAGCACTGGCAGCAGGCCGTCCCGGGTATATTAAATACTGCAAACCGCCACGACGGGGTTCGCGACGAGGCCCGCGAGGCAGGCTTGCTGTATTTACCCAAACCCTTAAAACCGGCCGCTCTCAAACGCCTGTTACGCCAGCACAAGCTACTCTAGCGGCAACGTATGGTTAACCTGAGGTTATGATCGCCTGAGACATAGCGCCCTTTCCCCGGCTTTTACCGCAAACAGGCAGTATTAATTAACGCAATGTTATAGCACTGCCTTCTTTTGATATTTTACAGGCTGGCAGATAACGGCTGTAATAGCGCCTGTCTACTGGTATTGGTTCTTTTGGAAGCTCTGTTGTTATGCAAAAAAAGCTTGGTCTGATGGGCGCCCACATTGCCCGCTCAAAAATGGGCAAACTGCAACTCTTTCTGGCCCGTCAGGTTGATGAGCTCCTGCATTATGAATTAATTGATTCAGAAGGCATCACTAACTTCGATCCTCTTCAATGTGTGCCTCGCTGGCAACCGACCATTTAGTCTCTATTATGCTAACGCCAACGGGTCAGATAATTTGCTCAGTGAACAGTACACTTCGCTGGCAAATGTTCATGTTCACGATAAAGCGACTCAGGGAGTCCGCCTGGATATTGATGCGCTGATCAAAGCAGCCCCTGCCGACAGCGATATTTTTGTCTGTGGCCCGAATGGATTTATCAACGACGTGCTTAAATTGTCGGCGCAGCAGGGTATCGACTCTGAACGGCTACATCGTGAATTCTTTACCGCTGAGCCTATTGATCATTCCAATGACGGCAGTTTTGAGGTGGAAATTGCCAGTACCGGTCAGATAGTCAGTGTTGGTAAGGATGAGTCCATGCTGGAAGCCCTCGAGGACAACGGCTTCTTTGTACCGGTTTCCTGTGAAGAAGGGGTTTGTGGCACCTGTATCACTCCGCTACTCGGCGGTGAAGCCGATCACAAAGACGTGTTTTTAAACGACAAGGAAAAAGCACAAATGGACCGGGTTGCCGTGTGCTGCTCCCGGGCTAAAACACCGCGCCTCATTCTGGATCTCTAACCCTGACTCTGGCGACGATAGGCAGCGGGGCTCAGCCCCGTATGCCGCTTGAAGAACTTATTGAAATAACCCGGTTCGTTAAACCCCAATCGTTCTGCAATATCGGCAACCGCAGTGTCGCTGAAAATCAGATAACGTTTTGCTTCGCTGATGAGTACATTGTGGATCAGCGCCAGCGCGTTAGAGTTAAAGTATTGTTGGCAGATTTGATTGAGATGAGCCTGGCTCACACCAATTTGCCGGGCATACCAGGCCACCTTGTGCTGCACCGTAAAATGCTGGCGAATAAGTTGCTGAAACTGTCTTAGTTTGCGCTCTGGCTTACTCAGACTGCCCTCTTCGGCCATAGCAGGTTGCATGCGATGCATTAAGATAAGCAGTTGCTGTAACAGGGCCTGCAACATACTCCCCTGGTGCAGGGAAGCGCTGCTGGCCTCTTGCTGAATCGCCGTGCAAAGAACCTGTAAGGCGCTGAGATACACTTCATTCACCGGCAGTACAAACGCTTCTGCCAGTGTGTCTACTGATTCCCCTATGTTTTGTTCAACCTGACGCAGCATCGGCGAGGCCACCGATAGCACTGTTCCCTGAGAGTGCGACTGCCAGTCAAAGCCATGCATTACGCCATCCGGAATGTACAATAATGCCGGCGCCGTGATCCGGTGATGTTCGTCATCGAACTGTACCTCCACACCGCCCTCAGTGAGCACAAAGATTTGCGTAATGTGTTGGTGACGATGGGGGTGAATCTTCCATTCATGCCGGGCGCTGCGTTGCGTGAGCGGCTCACAGTATAAAAAGGTCTGATGCCAGAAGCGCCCTTTTTCACCGTACAGATCAACAAACTCTAAACTAGCCAACATTTTTATTACAATCTACAAAATTAACCATTAAATATCTAATTTAACCCTTATAAACACAGAATATCTACATAAAATACCATTATCAAATCAATAAGGGGCTCACATGAACTGGCAAAAACAGGACTACGATGACATTCCCGGCACTTACGTGTTCGACGGGCAACGGGCGCATCCCGCTTATGCAATCAATAAATTGTTATACACCTTTAACGATGAAGCATGTCGGGCGGAATTTGACGCCGACCCGGCGGCCTATTGCGACAAAATGGGCGTCACAGGCGAATACAAAGAAGCCGTACTGGCGCAGGATTTTCTGGGCCTGCTGCGACTGGGGGCCAATATCTATTTCCTGGCCAAAATGTGTATCCCGCGCGGGGTCTCTGTCCAGGACGCCGGGGCCGCCTTTCAGGGCATCACCACCGAAGAGTTTCAACAGCGTTTGCTTGATAAAGGCAACGGTTTAAGCGACATCCTGGCAAAACGAGGAGATTACTGGAATGGCTAAAATTATTGGTGGGATCACCAGCTCACACATTCCCGCAGTGGGCAATGCAATCTCACAGGGGCTCACTCAGGAGCCTTACTGGAAACGTTTTTTCGACGGCTATGAACCAGCCAAAGACTGGCTAAAAGAAGTTAAGCCTGATTTGGTTATCGTGGTTTATAACGACCACGGCCTCAATTTCTTTTTGGATAAGATGCCAACCTTTGCCTTAGGTTGTGCCGACATCTACGAGAACGCCGATGAAGGCTGGGGATTAAAGCCAACGGCTCCGTTTACCGGCGATGCGAAACTGTCGTGGCATATCGCGCAATCATTGGTCGAGCAGGAATTTGATATTTGTACCTGTCAGGAAATGAAGGTTGATCATGGCTTTGTTAATCCTATTCGTGCGCTGTTTGGCGATCACGAAACTTGGCCGGTAAAAGCCATTCCGCTGGCCGTAAATACCGTTCAGCATCCGGTGCCCTCGGCAGCACGCTGTTTAAAGTTGGGCCGGGCGCTGGGCAAAGCCCTTGAGTCTTATCCGGAAGATACCCGGGTAGTTATCCTGGGTACGGGCGGAATGTCCCATCAGTTACAGGGCGAACGTGCCGGGATTATCGATGTTGAATTCGATTTGGAATGCATGGATAAGATTGCCACTGAGCCTGAATGGATGACTCAGTTCAGCAATGCCGAGATTATTCGTCGTGCTGGCAGTGAAGGTATCGAAACCATTATGTGGCTGGTGATGCGCGGTGCGCTGAAAGACGATGCTGCGGTGTTGCACAAACATTACCATGCGCCTATTTCCAATACTGGTGCCGGCGTACTAGTGCTGGATAATCAGTAACTGAGTGCCCCGTCACTGGCCGTTCAACTATTGGCGGCCGGTGACCCCCTGTTTTATTCTTCCATGTTCATCATTTGTTTAAACAACACGCCCGCCTTGGTGCGGTTGATCACTTCAAGCTTACGCAACACAGCCGACGCATGCTGCTTAACCGTGGATTCAGAAATTTCCAGCTCATAGGCAATCTGTTTATTGAGTAAGCCGTCTGCCATCATTTTCAGTACTTTAAACTGGTGTGGTGTAAGCTGTGCGAGCTTATCGGCAAACGCTTTATCCTGCTGATTCTCCAGCGCTTCAATGGCTTCGTTGATGTTCTCCGGTAGCCATTGCTCGCCATCGAGCACATGATTAACCGCTTCGGCAATTTCAGCCAGCGGGGTGGACTTCGGAATATAGCCACTGGCGCCTAAATCGATAGCCTTGCGAATTAATACCGGATCTTCTTCTGCCGACACTATAACCACCAGCACGCCCGGAAACTGCGTACGCAGTGTAGTTAAACCGGTTAGACCTTCATTGCCCGGCATATTCAGATCGAGAAACACCAGTTCCAGTGAGTCATCGGCCTCTATTGCGCTGTAAGCTTCGGAAAATGATGCCACTTCGGTAATGTTGTCACCCACGATATCCACCATAGCCTGGCGCATGGCCGCGCGAAACAAGGGGTGGTCATCAGCAATTAAAATTCGCGTATCCAAAACTTCTACCTGACTCAACATAGCGTTATTCATAAAGTTAAGTGTACCGCAAAATCATAGTGTTAAGAACAAAACGGCCAGCAAAGGCTGGCCGTTTCCATTTTATTGTTAATCGGACTCTGCCAGATTAGAAGCGATAACCAACCGTTAACTGGATAGTCATTGGGTCACCGTAGTAACCAATCAGTGTGGTGTCACCACCCAGCCCAGGGCCATAAGAACCATCAACCGGATCACGGGTTACAAAGTCATAACCACCCACCAGGTATTCTTCATCGGTAAGGTTCTTCGCATGAATACCGCCGTACCAGTCACCTTCGATGCTTTCCCAGTTCACACTGACGTTCATCATGCCATAAGCATCTTGCTGAATTAGATCACTGGTTTCAAACAACAGGTAGTCATCACGGTAGTAGTAGTTCGCATTAAAGTTGAAATAACCCATGCTGGTATCCAACGCATAGTTAGCGGCCAGGTTTAGGGTGTTTTCCGGCGTGCTGGCCAAACCAATCAGTGGCGGCACAGCGTTGTTTTCTTTAATTTCAAAGTCAATGTAACCATAAGCTGCCGATAACGTCAGGTTATCCGTCGCTACATAAGTCAGCTCCACTTCAGCCCCCTTTGCTGCGGTTTCTGCGGCATTCCGCAGACGCTGCTCCAGTGCGGTCGGGTCATCACTGCCGCCTTCGATACCGATGTACTGACGATCGCTATGATCGTAAGCAAACAAGGTAACGTTAGCACGGAAGTTATCCGTTACATCACTCTTCACGCCCACTTCGTAGGAGTCAACCACTTCTGGTCTTACTCCCGGTTCATTGATGGTTGCACGTGGGTTAAAGGTACCTGATTTAAAACCCTGCGAGTAACTGGCGAAGAACATGGTATCTCTGGACATTTGATATTCCACACCTACACGCGGGGTAAAACGTGACCAGCTTTCTACTGCTGGTGCATCCAGCACACCATCCCCATCGCTGTCACTGCCCAAAACCTGAGGAAAAATATTAACATCAGGTCTGATGTAACCAGGGATCCAACCCGAATACGGATAGTAGTTAGTCAGCGCAGTGCCATTGTTTACAACTGCTTGTTTTTCTTCGTCGGTGTAACGAGCACCAACCGAAACCGATAGTTTATCCGTGATGTCATAGTTTAACTGACCGTATACCGCGACACTTTCACTGTTGTTACAGCCCGAGACTTCTCGCGTGAAGCCATCTGTCCCCTCAGGGAAGATACCAAGTTGAGCATATGTGCGTCCCAATACCCCTAGAACAGCATCAAACGTACCACAGGACTCTCCGTCGTAGTAGTACAGACCGCTTACCAGGGTAAAGTTGTCACCCAGGTAATTAGCCTGAAGTTCATGGGTGTCATTTTCATCTTCGTAAATGGCCGGTACATCAAAAATATCCAGCGCGGTGTTGTCGAAATCAATATTGGTAGGCGAATAACTCTCACGATGTGAACCTATGTATTTCAGTTCCAGATTGTCTGACACATCGTAACGCATCAACCAGCTGTAGCCCTCAAGCTCAACTTTATTCCAGGTCGGTAAGCTGGTGTATGAGTCGTAAACAGAATCCGGTACCGGCGCATCAGTTAAGATACTAGGCAATAAGCGGTAACCCCCTTTTGCATTTGAGGTATCTTCGGTTTTATCCCAGCCCAGACGGAAAAATAAATCGTCGGTGATATGCGCTTCCAGGGTTAACCGTGCTGCCCACAGATCTTTGTTGTAGTTTTCGCGGTCCTGACCTTCCAATGCACTTTGCAGGAACTCACCGTAACCATCACGGTTCAGGTTGGCGTAACCAAAACCCAGATAAACCTTATCTTCCACAAGTGGATACTGACCGGTCACTTTTACGTCTTTACGACCATAGTTACCAACTGTCCCTTCGATATTGAAGGTGGGGTCACCCACCATATCTTTGGTAACATATTTTACCGCACCACCAATGGTATTTTTACCATACAGAGTGCCCTGTGGCCCACGCAGTACTTCGATACGTTGAACGTCAAGAAGGTCAAGCACTGCACCCTGAGGGCGGGCAACATAAACGTCGTCAATATAAATACCAACGCCTGGCTCGTAACCCCACAGCGGATCCTGCTGACCCAGACCACGAATAAAGGCGGTCAGTGTAGAGTTGGTACCACGACTGGTTTGCAGCGTAGTGTTAGGTGAGAATTGTTGCACTTCTGTTAAAACACTAATCCCTTTATTACCAAGTTCAACAGCGCCCAGCGAGGTGATAGCAACCGGAACTTCCTGCAGACTCTCAACCGTTTTACGGGCAGTAACCTCGATTTTTTCCAGTTTACCTTTTTCGATTCCGTCTTCAGCATCCTGTGCAAAAGCGGCTTGTGAGCCTAAGCAGGCCAGCGTTACCGCCGTAGCGCAGAGTGTACGGCTAAAATTTATTTTATTACCGAATGTGTGTTTCATAGGGTGTCCCTTGTTTTAGTAAATCAAAAAATCTTTCTGAAGAACGCGGTCGAGTTAACTGTAGAGATTTTTAACAATTTCGTAACTAGTACCATCGTACTATGGGCAGATTTGTTAATGCGGGCCACACTTTGCAGCACTGATGAAGAGTCTGCGGTCACAGATTTCAATCAAAGGAAAGTAACATTATGTTGAGTTTACTCGGACTGGTTGGTGGACTGGGACTGCTTATCGTACTCACTATACGCGGCATGAATTTATTTATTGCCGCGCCAGTGTGTGCGTTAATTGTGGCACTAACAAGTGGCCTTCCCCTGTTTACCGGCGATGCAAATTTCGTCACTACTTATATGAGTGGTTTCGCAGGGTTTATTTCTGCCTGGTTTTTTATGTTCTTACTGGGGGCGATATTTGGCAAATTCATGGAAGATACCGGTGCGGCAGATTCTGTAGCCCGCTGGATAGTAGGAAAACTGGGCTTCAAACATGCGGTTGTGGCGGTGGTACTGGCCTGTGCCATCTTAACATACGGCGGCGTGAGTTTGTTTGTGGTCGCTTTCTCAGTGTACCCCATGGCACTAAGCCTGTTTAAAGACGCCAATTTGCCGCGCCGCTTTATTCCGGCGACCATGGCATTTGGCTCGGTGACATTTACCATGACCTCAGCCGGGTCACCGGAAATTCAGAACTGGATCCCGATTAAATACCTGGGAACCTCGCCTTTCGCCGGCTGGGAAGTCAGCCTGGTAGTGGCTATTTTTATGGCATGCTTTGGCTATTGGTGGCTTAAGCGCATGATAGGTAAGGCTATTGCTAAGGGTGAAAAATTTGAGGAACGGGCCTCGGATCCAAAAGTAAAAGTACGTGATTTACCTCATCCGTTAACCGGCGTTTTGCCTTTGCTGGTAGTACTGGCATTAAGCTTCTGGCTGCACGAATCACTGGCGCAGCTGGCGCTTATCGTGGCCCTTTCCGGTGGTGTTTTAACACTCATGCTGATTAACTTTCAGTATTTTCACGACCTGTCTAAAGCCGTTAATGCTGGTACCACCGGAGCACTGGTCGCTATCGGCAATACTGCGGCCGTAGTAGGCTTTGGCTCTATTGCCAAAAACACCGAAGCTTTTCAGACTACGGTAGAGGTCATGGCCAATCTACCCGGTAACGAGCTTATCGGTGCCGCCGTGGCGGTGAGCGTCATTGCCGGTTTAACCGGGTCTGCCTCGGGTGGCCAGGCAATTGTATTGCCATTAATAGGTCAGCACTATATCGACCGCGGCGTTGAACCCGAAGAATTACACCGTATTGTGGCCATCTCCTCCGGCGCACTGGACTCTTTACCGCATAATGGTTACGTTGTGACCACTATTCGGGCAATTTGTCATGAAACGCACAAAGCCGCCTATGGCTCTGTGGCTGCGTTAACCGTTGTCGTACCGCTCATAGGTTTAGCAATGGCTATCGCGCTGTTTAGTTTGTTTTAAGGAGACACCATGGCACGGATATTCTTATTATGCTGCACGCTACTGCTGGCCTTGCCAGCAGTGGCTGCGACAGCAGAAGAAGTCTTACTCACCAGCAAAGAACGCTTTAGCATGCCTTCTTACACAACCGTTGGCGGCCGAACTATCAAGTCGCTGCAGGTTGGCTGGGAAAGCTACGGCGAACTCAATCAGGCGAAAGATAATGTGATACTGATTACGCATTATTTTTCTGCTAACTCCCATGCGGCCGGTAAATATCATCCCGAAGACGCAGCACCAGGCTATTGGGACGCTATTATTGGTCCGGGCAAAGCCATCGATACTAACCAGTATTTTGTTATCAGCGTGGATAGTCTGGCCAACCTCAATGCCAACGATCCTAATGTGATCACCACCGGCCCGGCCAGTATCAACCCCGATACCGGAAAGCCTTACGGCCTGGACTTTCCGGTAGTCACCATTAAAGACTTTGTTAACGTGCAAAAGGCGGTGCTGGAGAGTCTGGGTATCAGAAAGCTTCATGCGGTTATCGGGCCATCTATGGGGTCCATGCAGGCACTTGAATGGGCGGCCAGTTACCCCGACTGGGTGCCACGCATGATATCGGTAATTGGCACCGGTGACAGCGACGCCTGGACCACAGCAGCATTAGAGCAATGGGCTATTCCTATCCGGCTGGATAAAAACTGGCAGGACGGTGACTATTACGACAGCGAACCGCCGGTAGATGGCCTTGCTGCCGCGCTGATGTTAATTACTCAACAAGCCCTGCATCCGGTGTATTTTAATCAGCAGGGTGACAAGCTTAATTACCACCCGCTGGAAACCGGACCGTTGAGCAGTATCCGTAAATCACACAGTATAGTGACCTGGTTAACGGATAGAGCGCGTAGCCGGGCGGAAAAGATGGATGCTAATCATTTACTGTATCTGGTACGCGCCTGTCAGTTGTTTCTCGCCGGACACGGCGACTCACTGAGTGAGAGTCTGCGTTCGGTGAAAGCGAAAACTTTATTTTTACCGGCCGAAAATGATTTATTATTAATGCCTTATATGGCGCAAAAAGCCCACGACGCGTTACAGAAACAAGGCAAGGACAGTCGCTATGAAGAACTTAGCGGCAGTCTGGGCCATTTTGATGGAGTGGTCAGCATTAAGCAAAAAGCCGATGCAATCGAAGCTTTTTTACAGTACTAACAGGGACATTAATTAATGAAAACAACCTTAAAAACGGTTTTGGGTGTTGGCCTTGTTGCTTTCGCGCAAGGCGGCATTGCTCAGCAGGAAAGCAGTTTACAGCTTGATACCGATGCCATCACAGTGTCAGGTTTATCCTCCGGTGGCTTTATGGCTACCCAGTTTCACCTGGCGAACAGTGACAAGGTCAGCGGCGCGGCGATGCTCGCGTCCGGCCCTTATTACTGTGCCCAGAACGATATCGCAGTAGCCCTTGGCCAGTGCGTGGATAAAGTCAATTCACCGCTGGATGTTAAGGCCCTGAGTGCACAAGCTAAAAGTTGGGAACAGGCCGGTAAAATTCCCCCGCTGGCTAATTTAAAAGACGACAAGGTATGGTTGCTGCACGGCACTGCCGACACGCGGGTCAACTCAGCCGTTAGCGACGCTTTGTATCAACAGTATCAACAGTGGGTGCCGGCTACTCAACTGACCTACGTCAATGACAAGCCTTTCTCTCACGTGTTTCCCACCGTCGATGCCGGTGGTAGTTGCCTGGACTCCGCTTCGCCTTACATTGGTAAATGTGAGTATGATGCAGCGGGTGAGTTGCTGACAGCCCTGTTAGGTGAACTAAATACCCCTGATGACGTATTAGAAGGTGAAGTGATTTCCTTTGATCAACAGGAAATTGCCGGCGATGATGCCAGCACGCTGGCCGATAAAGGTTACGCTTATATCCCGGCATCATGCAGTAATGGCGAAGCCTGCCGCGTACATGTGAGTTTCCATGGTTGTAATCAGTATGCAGAAGCCGTTGATATGGCTTATGTAGAGCAAACCGGTCTTAATCGTTGGGCCGACGACAACCAGTTAGTAGTAATTTACCCGCAAACCCGAAAATCGTTAATTATGCCAATGAATCCGCAGGGATGTTGGGATTGGTGGGGGTACACGTCAGACGCCTATGCAACCAGTGAAGGGCCGCAAATTAAAGCGGTAAATGCCTTTATTGATTTTCTAGCCACACGCTAAGGATTATTTTCTATGTCATCTTACAATATTTTTATTACCGGTGGTGCCAGTGGTATTGGTTATGGTATTGCCGAATTTTTAGGCGCTCAGGGACACACTATTCTGGTGGCCGACATCAACGCCGACGCCGCCGCAGAAGCCTGTCAGAAACTGGCCGACAAAGACATTAAAGCACTCCCTGTCGAAATAGACGTAACCAACGCAGAACAGGTAGGCGCCCTGCCCGCCAAGCTCAAAGATACGCCGGTCGATATTCTGGTTAATAATGCCGGTATTCAGCACGTGTCTAAAATTGAAGACTTCCCACCTGAAAAGTGGCAAATGCTGATCAATATTATGCTGGTTGGCCCGGCGTTACTTACTCAGGCGTTTATGCCTGGTATGCGCGAAAGAGATTTCGGCCGGATTATTAATATTGGCTCTATTCATTCAGTCGTTGCCTCCCCGTTCAAGTCGGCTTATGTCGCGGCAAAACACGGATTACTGGGCTTTTCAAAAACCATTGCGCTTGAAACCGGTGACGCCAACATCACGATTAATACGGTGTGTCCGGCTTATGTGAAAACGCCTCTGGTAGAAAAACAGATCGCTTCACAGGCTAAGGAAAACGGCATCACCGAAGAAGAAGTGGTGAATAAAATTATGCTTGAGCCAATGCCGAAAAAACAATTCATCAGTCTGGAAGAACTGGGCGAAACGGCGGCCTTTTTAATGAGCAGTGCTGCCCGCAACATTACCGGACAAACCATGATTTTAGATGGTGGCTGGACCGCCAGATAAACCCCGGCCTTATGGGCAGGAGGTGCTTAATATCGCCTCCTGCTTTATTTTGCGCATAAGGTTATGGTAATGTCGCCTCAGGAAGTGGGGAAGACAAACAACATGCCATACAACACCGTTGGATTAATCGGTAAAGCGGCCCACGAAGGTGCCCATGTAAGCCTCAATGCATTAGCGGATTATCTTCGCGCCAAACAATGCACCATTCTTGTTGAAGAAAGCGTCGCCCAGGAAATGGATGGCGATGACTTTACCGTTTGTGACCTTGTCTCTATTGGTAAGCAAGCCGACCTCGCAGTAGTGGTTGGCGGCGATGGCAATATGCTCGGTGCTGCTCGTGTACTCTCCCGCTTTAATATTCACGTAGTGGGCGTTAACCGCGGTAACCTCGGATTCCTTACCGATATCCACCCGGATGAAGTGGTTCAACAAATGGATCTCATCTATAACGGTGAAACCATGGTTGAGCAACGCTTTCTGCTGGAAGTAGAAGTGTATCGCCACGAGCAGCTAAAAAGTAACAACTCGGCGGTTAACGAAGTGGTACTGCACCACGGCAAAGTTGCCCACATGACCGAGTTTGAAGTGTTTATTGACGATCAGTTTGTGTTTAGTCAGCGTTCAGACGGCCTGATTGTAGCAACTCCCACAGGTTCCACTGCCTATTCTTTATCTGGTGGCGGCCCCATTTTAATGCCACACCTTGATGCACTAACGCTGGTGCCCATGTTTCCGCATACCTTAAGTAGCCGGCCCATTGTGGTTGACGCTAACAGCACTATTTCCATGCGGGTATCCAAAGCCAACGTGGACAGCGTACAGGTTAGTTGCGACAGCCATATTGTCCTCCCGGCCCTGCCTGGCGACGAAATTCGGGTAAGAAAAAGCAACGACAGACTGTCGCTCGTCCACCCTGCCGGCTACAGCTATTTTAATGTACTGCGGAAAAAACTTGGTTGGGGCAGCAAACTGTTTTAATTCGCTGCCACGCAGAAACTAACACTGGGTGAACCACTTAATCCAAAGTAGCGCTATACTCATTAAAGTACATAACGTTAATCTGCTGATTATTGAGCAGAATTACCCGCCATTTGGCGGATACTGATGAATTAACGGAAGTCTGAGCGCCATGGATCTGCCTGCCAACACGCCCGATATCTATGCTGAAGTCATTGTAGACTCTTTTGCCAGCCTGCATGGCGGGCGCAAGCGCTCCTCTGCCCTGCTCTATTTTGCCAACCTCGGAACACAGTACCAGTTCGATTCGGGCATTTCCTTACAGGGTGAACTCTGGCTCACCGATAACCAGTCGATTTCAGATATAGTAGGCGATGAACAGGGTATCAGTAATATTGAAGCCAGCGAAGCCGGCGTGCATATAGGCACCCTGGCGTTGGGTTACCAGACCTCGTCTTTTTCTGCTCTGGTTGGCGTTTATGACATCAACTATCATTTTGATGTACTTCAGAGCGCTAATCTGTTTGTACACAGTGCCTTTGGCATGGGCTCCGTATTTGGTATCAGTGGCCCCAATGGCCCGAGCACTTATCCGCAACCCGGTTTAACCGCCAAGTTTGGTTATCAGCGCGGTAAGCATTCGGTGCAATTTGCTTTCGCTGATGGCGAACCCGGCGACCCGCTTTTTTATTATCATACGGCCTCCCAGGAAGAAAAACGCATCAACCTGCTGGTGGTAACAGAATACGCTTACGAGTCGGCACAAAGTAAATTACTGGCCGGATGGTGGGGTTATAATGATGACTCCGTAGTGCTGCAAAATGCCGGCGCCAGCCGGGGTAAAAACAACGGTTTTTATCTGCGTACCGAACACCGTTTTAAACCATTACCCTCAGAGCACCAGATCACCGTGTTTGGGCGGGCCGGCGTTGGCGCCAGCAAGTTTAATTTTTTCGATGAGTTTTACTCTGTTGGTCTGCAGATAAGCGGTGAATTGTGGGGCGTTGGTGACGAGAAGTTCGGCTTCGCCATTGCTCATGCACGAACCTCAGATGTGAGGTCGCCTGAGTATGGTAGCGATGAAACCGCGCTGGAACTCACCTATGCTGTAACGCTTAATAACGGCCTGACTGTTCAGCCAAGTTTGCAGTGGATTGGCTCACCGGGAGCAGCCCGTGAGGCGGATGACGCTGCTGTTTTAGGCTTACGTTTAAGCTGGACCTTTGACTAAATCGTCTGTAACCAGGCAACAAACTTTCTGGCTTCCATGGCGCTTTGTAGCGGCACGTATTTTTTATTGTGACGGTCTTCAAAAGCAACGTTGAATTTGTTCACGGAAATATTGGATATAGGTGGTTTTACACTAATGCGTAAACCATTAATTGTTTGAATCATAGCGTGTCTTATTTTTTTAATTATTGGAAAAAAGCAGATCTGAATGGCGGGTGGTCGAACAGAAAAAAGGAGTTAGTGAACTAAAAGGCTGGTTATTACCAGCCTTTAAAATCGTCAGCTTTATAATGCAACCACATTAGAAGCTTGCGGGCCTTTCTGGCCCTGTTCAATAATAAATTGAACTTGCTGGCCTTCAGCCAGTGACTTAAAGCCTTCAGAAGCGATAGAACGGAAATGAACGAAAACGTCTTTGCCGCCGTGATTAGGTGTTAAAAAACCAAAACCTTTATCGTCATTGAACCACTTTACTACGCCGTTTACAGGATCAGACATAATTAAAACCTTTTTATTTAATATTAAGTGCGATGGCGTGCCATCGGTGAAGCTATAGATACGAAGAAAACATTTACCAGTAAAGCAAATGTAAATACAAGTTCGACTTAATTGAATAAAAAGCAGAAAAAGAGACGCATAATGCAGTAAGGGATAAAGCTTTAACTTTCTAAAGCCCGGCCAAGGTACGCTAATCCCGCAGGCAAGTAAAGCGGTTTATTTTTTATTATTTAAGCCAGCATCGATGCGTTCTTCGTTACTGAACATTATGACAATGGCGGCCACGGCAGTATTCATCAACTACTAAGCCGCCAGTCAAACGATTAATCTTCATACAGGTGAGAATAAATCACTCTTAGGGTACGCTGCAGGTTTTGCTTTGCCATAGGCCAGTAAATGGAAATATTATCAATATTGTCATGGTTGCAGTCTGCACTTAAACGCGACTCCATGTCTTTTAAAGGCGCCGAATTAATGGTGCTGATCACACTGATCAACCGTCGGGAACCCATGAGTATGGCCCGGTGGTCGTCGGCCATCACCGCGTCATCCATAATACGGGTAGCCTCTGCCAGCTTATCCATCAGACTGGTTAATGATGTGGCCATTGAGCTCACCTGATGGCTGCTTTGCAGGTAATTCAGCAAGTCAAACCAGGTATTGGGATCCGGCGGCATTGCCAGGTCGGCAA
The DNA here is from genome assembly GCA_002339125.1 of Alteromonadaceae bacterium UBA2620. Lineage (GTDB taxonomy): Bacteria > Pseudomonadota > Gammaproteobacteria > Enterobacterales > Alteromonadaceae > Alteromonas. Next base: position 40,134 of record DDJQ01000143.1, on the reverse strand, counting down.
AGTCGGGTTTTTCACGAACCTGCACAGTGGCTTCCTGGGCCTGCTGCAACTCAACCTTCTGAGCTTCTACCAGTGCTTTTTCCTGCTCCGCCAGTTTGGACTCGCTGTCTTTGAGTTTCGCCTGAGCTTGTTGTAACGCTTTCTCGCGACTCTCGAGCTGTGATTTACGCTCACTGAGTTCACCCTCCAGCGAGCTAAGTTGCGCATGTAAATCTGACTGTGACGAGTTCTGCTGAGTTAGCGATTGCTGCGACGCCGCGTACTCGCGCTGAACCGTTTCCAGTTGCTCAGTAAGCAATTGCTGCTGCTGCTCAAGCTGCTCGATGCTGCTCTGGCTCGATTTCAGGGCTGACTGCTGCTCCTGCACCTGCGCCTGAAGTTTTGCTTCCTGCTCTTCCTGCTGAGCTAACTTGGCTTCTAGTGCCTGAGCCTGCTCTCTCGAGCGGTTCAGCTCCTGCTGGAGTTTCTGTTCTTCGCTTTGGGTTAAAGAAACTTTTTCTTCGGCGTCAGCCAGTTCATCCATACTTGACTGCAGCTTGTTTTGCATCGCGGAGTTTTGACTCTGCGCTTCTTCAAGTGCTTGCTGTAACTGTTGTTTCTGCGCTTCAATTTCTTCGTGATGCTTACGCCACTGCTCATCACTACCCAGCATCATTTCTTTTTGCTTAGCCGCACGCTGAGCGACATCAGCCATTTCCGACTTCAGCTGCTCCAGCTTGTTTTGCTGTGATTCGCGCTCAAGCTTTTCGGCTTCCATTTGTTTCTGACGATTATCCAGCTCCGCTTCTGCCGCAGCCAGTTTAGCCTGCTTGGCGGCCAGTTCGTTAGCCAGATTTTGCTGTTCTGCCTGCCATTTTTGCTCGCTTTGCTGGATAGCCTGCTGTTGCTGACTGGATTGTTGCTGCATTTCACTGAGCTCTTCCTGCAACTTGGCAAAGATAGCCTGTTGACGGGCTTTTTCCTGTTTTTCCGCCTCAGTTTGTTGTTTGGCTTCTGACAGGATCTGCTCAGTTTGCTGTAACTCCGCCTGCTTGGCCTGCAGCGCCTGCTGCAGCGCTTCATGTTCAGCCTTACGCCGGGCATCAGCTTCAGCTACCTTCGACTGCAGCTCTGTTGAACGATTTTCGATATCAGCCAGTTCATTCTGCAGCTGCGCCAGGCGTTCCTGCTGGGCGGCTTTTTCCTGTTTATCCAGTTCGGCCTGCTGCTTGATTTCAGCCAGTGCCGTTTGCGTTGATTGCAGCTGCGACTGTTTGGTTTCAAGCTCTTTTGCCAGTTGTTCGGCATGGGCCTGCATGTCGCCTTTCTGCTGGGATGACATCGCCTCGAGCATTTCCATCTCATGCTGCAAGTGGTCGATATGGCGCGCTTTGCCCTCGGCTTCAGCCTGCATTTTCTGATAGGCCATCGCCAGTTCCCGGCGTTCCAGCTCTGCCTGCTCACTGGCTTTACGCTGGTTGGCCAACTGCTCGCGCAATTTTTCCGATGCCTCACTGGAACTGGTTAACTGTGATTGCAACGCGGCTATCTGCCCGCTGACATCACCAATCTGCTTGTCTTTATCTTCGATGGAAGCCTGTAAACCGGCGATTTCAGCCACATAATTTTCAACCGCTTTTTGTTGCTCGGCCTGTTGTTGCTCAAGGCGCAATGTCTCTTGCTGACTCTGCTCCAATTGCTGTTGTGCCTCGCGATATTTACGTTCGCTGTATTGCAGCGCGTCGGCTATCTGGTTGCGTTGTTTTTCCAGACTGCCCACTTTCATACTGGAGCGTTCGAGCTGCGCCTCAAGCGCAGCATTAGCCTGCTGACTTTCTTCCAGCATTTCACGGTTTTGGGTGTAATCAGATTTCAGACTGGCCAGATGCTTACTGATATCTTTATGAGCCTGCTGAAGCTCTGAGATGGTTTCAATTTTTTCCGACAGGGTAACTTCGGCATCCTGTAATTTAAGTTCGGCCTGCGCCAGTGTTTGCTCCGTTTCTGCCAGGGCTTCCTGCTGTTGCGCCAATTGATGCTGGCTACTGGCCAGTAGCTGTTGTTTAGCCTCAACTTCCAGCTCTGCCGCCTCACGAAGTTTAACTGCCTCAGTTCGGGCCGCTTTGGCTTGTTCAATGGCCCGCAAGTCAATCCAGATACAAATGATGCCCTGTAATTTAGCGTCTCTCAGAATAGGAATAAGCGTAAGCTCGCAGGGTAACACGCGCTGCTGATACTGGTGTTGCCAGCTGAGGGTAACCACCTGACCGCGGCTACCAACGGTTTCCAGCTTTTGCGCGAGGGTTTCTGTATTGGTTGTTGCGCCATGCAACTCGGGGGCCGTTAACTTCAGGCCCAGCATTTCTTCTTCATCCTGAATACCAAAAAAAGCACAGGCGGCAGAGTTAAACTGCGTAAAGCAATCATTGGTTAGCAGTGCTACCGGCACACTGGCGTACTTCACCAGGCGCTCAAAGCGACTGTTGAGGTAATCCTGTTCTTCACGGCTACCGATCCAGCACACATATTCTTCAGGGATCTCACTGATTTTGTTGGCGTGCAGGGTTGTCGAAAAAGTTTTGTTGGTACCGCATTTTAAGCGGGCCGGGAACTCTCGAGCCTGATCGTGCCTGTCCAGTCGCTGGGTTAACTTATCGGTTTCCGCTTTATCCGAGAACAACTGATAAAATGACTGTGACATGAGTTGCTGGCTGTTCATTTCCAGCTGACGGCAGAGGGTTTGGTTAACTTCTTTAATATCGCCTTCGCGATTAAACACCGCGATACCCATTGGTGAATGGTCGGTAAACATACTCAGGCGATCTTTGGCTTCGGCCACATCATGGGTCAGGGCTTCCACCTCGGTATGATCCTCGATAATCCCCATAGCAGCACCCGACTCTCCCGCAAGTGCCTGCAACACCACTTGCAGCGACAGACGTTTTCCGTCATCTCTTTCTACCGTTATAGCCTGACGACTGGTCGTCATTTTATCCCGGGTTTGATGGAGGGCCTTAAAGGCTTCATCAAACTGCTTGAGTTCGCTAACCGGTTTACCCTTAATGTACATTAAGTCGGTTTTAAACAAACTCAGAAATGCCCGGTTGGCGTCGACAAATTTGCGCTCAGCATCGAGTAAATATACCGGCTGTGTAGCAGTGGATACCAGTGCATTAAAACGCTGTATAGCCACGTCACGCTCTGTTCTGGCGCGGGTTATCTGTCGGCAGTCGGCTACCGACATATGCGCAACAGGTGAATCAGACTCACCGGTATGCTCTGCCAGAGCACCACATAACGTAACGGGTATAAGGCTGTCATCTTTTGCCAGCAAAGACGTACTGACCTCGAGCAATTCGCCACTCGCCAGGCGCTCCAGCGCGACACTGAGCATTTGCTGATCGCGAGAGTCTACACGCTGCATAAACTCTTCCATCGACAGCTCGCCGGGCTCAATACCGAGCCAGCCGGCTAAACTTTCGTTGACTGTAAGCTGTTGCGCGGCCAGCTCAATTTTCGCCAGGCCCAGTTTCTGACCATCGAATAGTCCGCTGACATGGTCAAGCATGGCGGCAGAATCATCCAGGCGCTGTTGGTAATCCTGCACATCCTCAACGATGATCATCATATGCGCTTCTGCCGCCTGGCTGAGAGCAGGATTTATACGCAAGCGATATGCCCTCTCCCGCTGACCCAGCACACACTGGATAGACAGTTCCCGGCTGGCGCCGCTGGCCTGGCTAAGTAATTGTTGTGCTTCCACCGGCAGCAAATCTGCCAGCCCTTTCCCTTTCACGGTATGTGCGTTCTGACCCAATAAGTATGCCCCCGTGCGGTTCGCATAGGTCACCGCCAGTGCTTCATCAACCAGAATAACCCCTACACTCACTGCATTTAAGCGCTCCTGCTGTACAGTGAGCAGTGAATTGGCCTGGTTAAGCTGTTTATTCAGCCGGCTTCGCTTGAAAGCGCCAAATAAAATCGCCAGTAATAACAAGCCTGCGCAGGCAATAGCGGCATAGGTCAGCAGGTTAAACTGGTCCGGCGATAACGCCTGCAGGGAAGACGGAAAGGCATAAACATTGGGTGTCACAGCACTGAGCAGTAACAATCCCTTGTTCTGGAGATAATTTCTCTGGCAACAAGCGCTCATAATCTACATTCGACAACGTGATTAGGGTAAAAATTAAACTATACGCCAGATTTACCAAGTTGCTATGTACGATTCTTTAAAAACGTTTAATTTTGTATACGTGAAAAATATTAAGCCGTGTATTTTCAGGCACCTGAAATTTCCCCGGTGATGAAAGGTATAAATAGGTATTGATATAGCCGGGTTTATTTAACTACACCACAAATGTTACCTTGCTACAGCTTCTGGAAAAACTTTTTTTATAGCATTATCAGCCTCTTGGCTGATTAATCATGGGAATTGCGCTAAGTAGCATTTATCTCACCGAAAATACTGTATATATTTACACATACTGTATATTCATCTAGTCAAACTGTGAGGCATTTATGTTATCGCATTTATCGGTTAAAAACTTCGCTGTAGTGAAAGAAATCAACATTGCCTTTGAGACCGGCATGACAGCGATGACCGGTGAGACCGGTGCAGGTAAATCCATTGCTATCGACGCGCTAAGCCTATGCCTTGGTGAGCGTGCCGATGCATCGGCAGTAAGAAAAGGCGCTGATAAGGCAGAGATCATTGCGTATTTTTCGCTGCTCGACGCGCCGCTGGCGAGAGCCTGGCTGGATGAAAATGACGTGGTACTGGATGACGATCCCAACACCTGCTTTATTCGTCGACTGATCTCCAAAGAAGGCCGTTCAAAGGCGTTCATTAATGGCGTACCGGTTGCGCTTCAGCAACTAAAACAGTTGGGGCAGTTTTTATTGGCGATCCACGGGCAGAATACCCACCTGCAGTTATTAAAAGACGACGTACAACGCAAACTGCTGGATGATTTTGCCGAACACGGCCCTTTACTCTCTGCAACGGCATCGGCTTACAAGCATTGGCAACAACTGGCAAAAGAATTAAGCGCTCTGGAACAGGCTGCCCAGCAACGTGCCGACAGAGAGCAATTATTAAGCTATCAGGTAGCTGAACTGGACGAGTTTGCCCTGGCGGAAGGCGAGTTCGGTGAGCTTGAAGCTGAACACAAACGACTGAGCAATGGCCAGACCCTGCTCGAGGAAGCGCAAAAGAGCTTTTATAATTTATATGAAGCCGACGAATTTAATGCGTTGTCGGCCATCCAGACCAGCATTGATAAACTCAGTAATCTGGAGGATCACGACCCGGCATTAACCCCCATTGTGGCAATGTTAAACGAAGCTGCCATTCAGGTGGAAGAATCGGCTAATGAGCTACGCAGTTATTGTGATCAACTGGAAATCGATCCGATGCGTTTGCAGCAGGTTGAGAAGCGTTTTGCCCAGGCCATGGAGCTGGCCCGAAAGCACCAGGTAATGCCCGAAGCACTGTACGAACATCACCAGCAACTGGCTGAAGAGCTGGCCGGCCTTAGTGCCGATACGGAAAGACTGACAGCCTTGCAGGAAGAGCTGGAAAGCAGCCATGCTGAGTATATTGCCGCCAGTGAAAAACTCTCGCAAAGCCGCTGTAACGCAGCCGGAAAGTTAGCCGGAATGGTTGAGACACAGATCCGCACATTGAATATGCCTCACGCAGAATTCTACATTGATGTGGCCTATGGCGAACAGGCACGTCCTTCTGCAATGGGTATGGATACGGTGGTCATGAAAGTGGCGACAAACCCGGGGCAACCGCAGGATCGACTGGATAAAGTGGTGTCTGGCGGGGAATTATCCAGAATTGGCCTGGCACTACAGGTGATCAGCCGTGATACCAGCCTGACCCCCACAATGATTTTTGACGAAGTGGACACCGGTATCAGCGGCCCCACGGCTTCGATAGTAGGTCAGTTATTACGCCGTCTCGGTAAAGAAAATCAGGTTATGTGTGTTACCCACCTACCACAGGTAGCGGCCCAGGCGCATAATCAGCTGTTCGTCACCAAAACAACCGAGAACAGCGAAACCCAAACTCATATTTTAGCGCTTACTGAACAAGCCAGAATTGATGAGCTGGCACGTTTACTGGCGGGTGATAAAATTACCCCCAATGCGCTGGCTAATGCCAAAGAATTACTTGATAATGCTCTGGCGAACTAAATTGCAATTCATTGGTCAAAGTTGACGTGCCGGTGTTGAGCGATTAGCATGCTCGGCACCGATAGCGTCTGCAATGACTGTCCAACGCGCCTAACAGCCTGGCATGCAGACCAAATAATAACGAATACTTACTGTAATAATTGGATTTATCTGTTAATGAAGCTGTCTCACCTGATTGTTGTGCTTTCACTTACTTTTTTATCAACTGCATGTTCTAACTGGATTTACCGGATAGATATTCCTCAAGGTAACTTCCTGGACGAGCAGGACGTAAAAAAACTGCGCATTGGAATGACAAAAGAACAGGTTGAGTTTGTTCTGGGCCGCCCTATCCTCAAAGACGCTTTCGACAAAGACACCTGGTATTACTACTATGAAATGAAGCGCGGTATGGAAAAACGCGGTGAAGACTTCGAGAAAAGCCTGGTTATTACCTTTAATGACGACCGCGTTGAGACTGTAGACAGCGATTTTGAACTGTCTGAGGATTTCAATACCCCGCTTGAGCAATAACACCATTCAGTATGGCTTGCTCTCCTGAATGACTGAGCAAGCCAACAGCCCCCCTCATTTTATTAAACTCCGCTTCCTTTTGTCTCCCTTGCTCCATTACCGTGTCAGAAATATTTTGAAATTATTTTAAAGTTCTTCCTCTACAGCCCCCATGTTAAGGTTGGCCGGTCTTTAATTTAATCTGATCAAATGCATTATGAAAAATCGTTTAATAAACACGCTCCGCCTGGCTCCCCTGTGCTTTGTGTTTGGTACAGCGCTTTCTGGTTGTGTTATCAATGTCGGCGGTCACAACTCTTCCGACTATGATGGCAACGTAAACCGGGTGTTCGGCAGCATCAGTGTATCGGAGAATCGACAGGTAGGTTCGCTGACTACGGTAAACGGCGGCATTACCCTCAGCGATAATGTTAAAGCGGATGAACTAACCACCGTTAACGGTGGTGTTACCGTTGGCGATTTTTGTGAAATTGACGGGATTACCGTGGTGAATGGTGATATTGAAGCCGGTAAGCAATTGGTTTCAGGCGACGGTATCGAGTCGGTTAATGGTGATATCATCCTCGGCTCCGGTGCTAAAGTTGACGGCAGCCTGATTACCGTAAACGGAGACATTGAAGCCGCCGACCTTACTCTCACAGACAACATCGAAACGGTTAACGGCGATATCACTATTAGTGGCAATAGTATTATCGAAGGCGATATCATTTATGACGATCCGGAAAATAATGACAATCATTCAACTCCAACGTTATCAATTACTGATACCGTCCGGTTAAACGGTGAGATTGTTTTAGAACGTGATGTTAAGCTTGAAATTCCAGATACGATGACATCAAAAGTCCGCTACAAGAGCTCGGCAATGTAATGCAAAAATTCTCAGGTTTAACCGTTCAGAATAGTCATGGTGACGAGATTGCCATGCAGACCTTTGACGACAAAGTACTGCTAATCGTCAACACAGCCAGTAAATGCGGCTTTACGCCTCAGTACGAAGGGCTGGAGGCGTTACATCAGAAATATGCAGATCAGGGGCTGGTCGTGCTTGGCTTTCCCTGCAATCAGTTCGGTCAGCAGGAGCCCGGCGACGATGCCAGCATTCAGTCCTTTTGCAGTCTCAATTACAGCGTCACTTTTCCGGTGATGAAGAAAATTGAGGTGAATGGCTCTGCTGCCAGTCCGTTATATAAATACCTGAAAGCCCAGGCTCCAGGCCTGTTTGGCACCAAGGCTATCAAGTGGAATTTTACCAAGTTCCTGATCAGTAAAGACCGTGCCACCATCACCCGGTTTGGTCCCCAAACCAGTCCGGAATCAATTCAGCAGGAAATAGAAAAGTTGCTGGCGCAATAAGGCTAACCGCTACATGTGTTGCACACAGGGTTAGCCTAGCCTAAGGATTAAAACTGACGGCGTTGGTGAACCCGCTCTTTACGGATCTTGTGTTTCTTAACTGAACGACGCATGCGACTCAAACGGGCATGGTCAAGCTTAGTCTGGCGTTCATCAACCATACTTTCGTTTTCAGCCGGTAGCTGAACCATATGGCGTAACGCATTCACGTCACTCAACGGCAATTCCACCCAGGCGCCCTGCGGTAGGCGCTTTTGCAGTTCTACCGGTCCGTAACGAACCCGGATCAAACGGCTCACCTGACAATCCTGAGACTCCCATAAACGACGAACCTCCCGGTTACGGCCCTCTTCGAGGGTAACGTTAAACCAGTTGTTCATGCTCTCTTCATCGGTAGCCGGGCGAGGTTTAATGGTATTAAACTTAGCCATACCATCCTCAAGCTTCACGCCTTTTTTCAGCACCTGCAAAGCTTTTGGCGGTACTTCACCGAAGATACGCACGGCATATTCACGTTCAATCTTGCAACGGGGGTGCATCAGGCGGTTGGCCATCTCACCATCATTTGTAAACAATAATAAGCCGCTGGTGTTAATATCCAGTCGACCTACGGCTATCCAGCGTCCCTGACTGATTGCCGGCAGGCGGTCAAATACGGTATTGCGGCCTTCAGGATCAATTCGGGTGCATAACTCGCCTTCCGGCTTGTTATACATCAGTACCCGGCATACCGGCTCTTCATTACTGCGCGATAAAATGTGGCCGTCGACGCGAATTTGCGCTGTTGCATCAACCCGGTCGCCCAGTTTTGCCACGGTGCCATCCACCGATATACGGCCCTGCTCAATCCAGCGTTCCATTTCACGGCGCGAGCCAATGCCATGGTTGGCAAGTACCTTCTGTAATTTCTCTGTCATTAGTGTATTGACTCTTTTTGGTTGTCGCTATCACCTTGTGCCTGGGAAGCCTGCTCATCATGCAACACGTGAGTTACGTTTTGTGTCGCATCAAGCGAGGCCATAAAATCCTCGGCATTAGGTAAGTCACTGAGTGACTTCAGCGAAAAATAATCTAAAAATTGTTTAGTAGTAGCATACAGCGCCGGCCGACCGGGTACTTCCTTATGGCCAATCACTTTTATCCACTCACGTTCAGTCAGTGTTTTAATAATGTTGCTGCTAACCGCCACACCACGCACCTGCTCTATCTCTCCCCGGGTTATGGGTTGTCGATAGGCAATCAGTGCAAGCGTTTCTAACATCGCCCGGGAATATTTGGGACTGGTTTCCTGCCACAGACGACTCAGCCAGGGGCTAAGGCTATCCAGTGACTGAAACCGGTAACCACTGGCCACCTCAACCAGCTGAATACCGCGCGGGCGATAATCAAGCTGCAGGGCGCTCAGTGCTGATTGTATCGCTTTATCACTGACGGTGAAATCGGCCAGTACAGTATTTTTTAATTTATCCACGGAAACCGGTTGATCCGAGACAAAGATAGTTGCCTCGATAAGCTGTTTAAGCTGCTCACTGTTGATTTTTTTCATGGTGCTTCAAAACTACCTAACTTCACATGAATGCGGGCAAACGGCCCGGCCTGTACCAGATTAACACTCTGCCCTTTAACCAGTTCTAAAATGGCCAGAAAGGTTACCACCGCGCCGGCCCGGCCCTCTTCTGCGGTAAACAGTGCTTCCATCGGGGTATACTCTTCGGCGTTAAGTAACTGCAAAATTTTACTCATACGCTCCCGGGTACTGAGGGCTTCCGGTGCGATGTGGTGATGCTCAAATGCGGCAGCACGCTGCATGGCAGCCGAAAAGGCCAGTACCAGTTCCTGTAACGACACGTCCGGCTGAATTATCACTGGCTGGATATCGGCGGATGGCTCCACGCTTACGCTGAACAGATCGCGCTCCATACGCGGCTGCAGGTCGAGGTCTTCCGCCGCTTGCTTTATGAGTTCATATTCCTGCAAACGTCTGATCAGTGCCGCTCTCGGGTCTTCCTCATCGTCTTCTTCATCACTGCGACTTGGCAATAATAACCGAGATTTGATCTCAGCCAGAATGGCAGCCATCAACAGATATTCGGCCGCGAGTTCGAGCTTGAGGGTTTGCATGACCTCTACATATTCCATGTACTGGCGGGTAATTTCCGCCACTGGCATAGTGGTAATATCAAATTTCTGTTTGCGGATTAAATACAGCAACAGGTCCAGCGGGCCCTCAAAAGACTCCAGGATCACCTCCAACGCTTCCGGGGGAATATATAAATCTTCCGGTTTTTCAATCACCGCCTCGCCGTTCACAAAGGCCAGTGGGAGCGGCTGCTGCACTGGTGTGGCGAGGGTTGAGGCTGGCTCGTCGCTATTGCTCATATCAGGTCTGATTTACCGTGTTATAAAAACGGCGTCACATCGCCGCTGCCTTCACGTACTACCACAGGTTCACCTTCGCTCAGGTCAATCACTGTAGTGGGCTGTTCGCCCAGATAGCCGCCATGAATAATCAGGCCTACCTGTTTTTCCAGCTTATCGCGGATTTCGTCAGGATCTGACTCTGCCAGTGATTGCCCGGGCAGAATTAACGAGGTGGACATGAGCGGTTCATTAAGCTCTTCAAGCAACGCCAGCGCAATAATGTTGTCCGGCACCCGGATCCCGATAGTACGGCGCTTAGGATTCTGTAACCTCTTAGGCACTTCGCGGGTTGCTTTCAACACAAAGGTGTAAGGCCCCGGTGTGTTATTTTTTAGCATCCGAAAGGCAACATTATCTACCTTGGCGTACACCGAAAGCTCAGACATGTCCCGGCACATCAGTGAAAAATTATGTTCATTCGCTATCTGCCGGATGCGACAAAGCTGATCCAGCGCACGTTTGTCGTCCATCTGACAGCCAATGGCATAACCGGAGTCGGTGGGATAAACCACCACCTCACCCTGGCGAATGAGCTCAGCGGCCTGTTTGATCAAGCGTGACTGCGGATTATCAGGGTGTACGTAAAAAAACTGACTCATACAGGGTCCTTTAGTGAGGATTGACTCACAGCTAAATTCCAGTCATGCCAAACCGGCGTGAGTGTGTCTGACTTTAACTGACAACGCCCCAGCTCAGTCCAGCGTCCGGGGAAATGAAAATCAGAGCCGGCCGAAGCCAGTAGTTCATATTCAGCCACGATAGAGTGCAACAAGGCTTGCTTCTCGGCACTCATACCGGGAAACACCACTTCTGCCGCATCACCACCCGCCTCAGCAAACTCTGCGATTAGCCGACGCAGCCATTTAGTGGTCATATCGTAATGAATGGGATGTGCCAGTACCGCCCGGCCTCCCGCCTGCTGAATGACCTTTACCGCCGCAGCGATATCCGGCCACTCGGCCTTCACCGCCGCACGCTTTCCTTTACCCAGGTATAATTTAAAGGCTTTCTCTAAGGTCGCGACCTGGAAATTATCCACCAGCACACGGGCAAAGTGCGCCCGGGTGATTTGGCCTACTCCGGCATAACGGCGCGCTCGTTCCAGCGTGCCTTCAAAACCGCATTTTGCCAGCTTATCGGCAATTTTAGCCGCACGTTCTTCACGTTTTCGCTGTTGGTCTGCCAAAAACGCCTGCAGTGCCGGGTGTCCGGTATCGATATTTAAACCGACAATATGGATTTCGAAACTGTGCCAGCGCGTGGAGATTTCAACGCCGTCAATAATCCTCAGTGCCGGGTAATGCTCCTGAGCCGCAGCGTGGGCACCCGCCAGGCCATAAGTACTGTCGTGATCGGTAATAGCCAATACATCAACCTGCATCGTTTGCGCACGTTGAATAAGTTCGGCTGGCGTTAAGCGGCCATCCGAGAAAGTGGTGTGACTGTGCAAGTCAATTTTCATGTAATTTCAAATTTATGGTTGACACAAATAGGTTTTTGTTTTCTTCTATAGCACAGTATACGGATTGAATGCTTCGATGCCTATCGAAGATATCAAATTAAAACAACGAGACAGGAAACTAATGCTTAAACAACCACAACACAGCGCCGTAATGGCAACTATCTGGTGGTGGCACTCCCTTCGATAACGGGCGGTGTGAGCGTTAGTGCGCAGAACAAACGAAAAAGGCCCGTAATGTTACGGGCCTTTTTTTTAATTTTTAACCGGAGAAAAAAGATGAGTTTGGCCGAATTAGGCATGGTCCCGGGAAAAGTGGAAACCATTGAGAGAACAGCAACCTACGTCAATGATCCCTTAGCGGCATTTGCCCAGCTGTGTGGCGAAAAGCCCCATGCATTACTACTCGAATCAGCCGAGATAGACAGTAAGGATAACCTGCAAAGTCTGCTGATGGTGGATGGCGCTCTGCGATTTGAATGCCGTGGGCAGGAGGTCGCTATTCAAGCGCTGAGCGCCAACGGTAAAGGACTGTTACCGCTGTTTATGGAAAACTGTCCGGCCGACTTAAAATGCCAGATTGTCAGCGAGACTGAAATTACCCTGCAGTGCCATTCCCAAACGGCCAACCTCGACGAAGACAGCCGCTTAAAATCCACCAGCGTGTTCGATGTATTGCGGATGGTGGTTAAGCAAATCACGCCGCTGCGTGACCACCAGCATGCTGTATTCTTAGGTGGGGTATTTGCCTATGATTTGCTGGCGACCTTCGAAGACCTGCCGGAGGTAGAGGAAGGTGATAATGACTGCGCCGACTATGTGTTTTATCTGGCAGAAACTCTGATCACTTTTGACCACCAGACCCGCCAGGCAAGGCTGCTTGGCAGCGTGTTCAGCGGCAGTGAAGTGGCCACCAGTTATTTCGCTATTGCTCAACGCCTAGAGGCACTGTGCGCCGAGTTACAAAGTCTGGCGCCACATGATTTATCACCGGTTGCCGTTACTGAACCCACGTCCTTGCAAGTGGATAAATCGGACGAAGCGTACTGCAACGACGTGCTGACCTTAAAAGAACATATTCTGGCCGGCGATATTTTTCAGGTTGTGCCGTCCCGAACGTTTTCTCTGCCCTGCCCCGCACCACTTACCGCCTACGCCGCTCTGAAAAAACAAAACCCCAGCCCTTATATGTTTTACATGCAGGATGCTGAGTTTACGATTTTTGGTGCATCGCCGGAGTCAGCCCTTAAATACACAGCCCAAAGCAATGTAGTGGAAATCTATCCTATTGCCGGCACCCGCCCCCGCGGCAAGCGTGCTAATGGCGAGATAGACCACGATATGGATAGCCGCATTGAGCTTAACCTGCGCGAAGATCAGAAAGAAAAAGCCGAACACCTGATGCTGGTAGACCTGGCCCGTAATGATGTAGCCAAGGTGTCTGAGCCTGGCACCCGTTATGTAAAAGATTTACTTAAAGTAGACCGCTATTCCCACGTAATGCACCTGGTTTCACGCGTGGTCGGCCAGTTACGCCACGATCTGGATGCGTTGCATGCTTATCAGGCCTGCATGAACATGGGCACCCTGGTGGGCGCGCCTAAAGTGAGTGCGGCTTCGTTAATTCGCAAGGTCGAGCACAAACGTCGCGGCAGCTACGGTGGCGCCGTGGGCTACCTGAATAACGATGGCGATATGGATACCTGTATTGTTATCCGCTCAGCATTTGTTAAAAACGGCCGGGCTTACATACAGGCTGGGGCTGGCGTTGTGTATGATTCCGACCCACAGGCAGAAGCAGAGGAAACCCGTAACAAGGCACAGGCCGTCATCAATGCGGTGAAATCCTCAGTCAGCGTTCAGGGAGAAGTATAATGAGCCAGCCTATCACCGTTTTTCTTCTAGATAACGTCGACTCTTTTACCTACAACCTGGTAGATGAACTACGTACCATGGAATTGAATATTGTGGTGTACCGCAATAATGTTGACGCCAGAATGCTATTCGAAAAAATGCAATTACAGGCTGAAAGCGGGCCGGTTTTATTGCTATTATCCCCGGGGCCTGGTGCACCGCATGAAGCCGGTTGTATGCCAGAGTTGTTAAGCATGGTCCAGGGCCATTTTCCGGTACTCGGGATTTGTCTTGGCCATCAGGCCATAGTCGCCCATTATGGCGGCACCGTTGGCCGCGCTGAAGATGTTATGCACGGTAAGTCATCGGCCATTACCCATACCGGAGAGGCCATGTTTGCGGGTATGCCGCAGCCGCTTCATGTCGCCCGCTACCACTCGCTGATGGCGCTGGAGCTGCCTGATGGCTTAACTCCACTGGCCAAAGTCGGTACTACGGTTATGGCGGTCTATCAGTCTGACGATAAAATGCTTGGATTCCAGTTTCATCCGGAGTCCATTCTAACGGCAGAGGGCAGTCGCCTGCTGCTGCAAAGCATTCATTACCTGACCAAAGAGGATTAACTCATGGCTGACTACAGCAAGGTAATTGAAAAACTCTTCGACGGTCAAAACCTGACCCAGGCCGAGTCGTTTTCGGTATTTAATCAGGTGATGCACGGTGAGCTTTCCGAAGTAAAGCTCGCCACCTTACTGACCGCACTTAAAATTAACGGCGAGTCCCCCAATGAAATTGCCGGGGCAGCCAGTGCCATGGTGTCTAATGCACGCCCTTTTCCAACCCCGGATTACGAATTTGGTGATATTGTTGGAACCGGTGGTGATGGCCATCACACTATCAATATTTCCAGCGCCGCGGCGCTGGTAGCCGCCAGTTGTGGTGTTAAGGTCGCCAAACACGGTAACCGCAGCGTATCGAGCAAGTCCGGCTCGGCTGACTTCTTCCGTGAATGCGGCATCAAGCTTGATATTACTCCCGAAGTGGCACGCAAGTGCCTGGATGAGGTGAATTTCTGCTTCCTGTTTGCGCCGGTTTATCACGCCGGTATGCGCTTTGCGGCGCCGGTGCGTGCTGAGATGAAAACCCGCACATTATTTAACATCCTTGGTCCGCTGGCCAACCCGGCCGGGCCGACGTTTGGCGTATATGGCGTATATACTCCGGAGCTACTGGATATCTACGCGCAAACCCTGACACTGATGGGACAACGCAAAGCGTTAATTGTCCACGGTGACGGACTGGATGAGCTATCATTACACGGCCCCACTCAGGTAGTAGAAATTGATCATGGCAGCACGACCCACTATACGGTTACCGCTGCCGACTTTGGCCTGAACCATGCGCCTATCAGCGCTATTGCCGGCGGTGAGCCGGTTGAAAACCGCCAGTTGATTGAAGCCGCGTTACGCGGCGAAGGCGAACAGGCCCACCGTGAAGCTATCGCAATGAATGCCGGCGCACTGCTAAAAATCAGTGGACACGCCAATACCTTTAAAGATGGCGCAGACCAGGCGCTCAAAGCTATGGCGAACGCCGAACCAATCAATTTAGTCAGACAAGTCGCTGAACACAGCCAACTGGAAGAAAATGCATGAGCAACGTCCTCGAGAAAATAGTTGAAGACAAACGTGTCGAAATTGAAGCACGCATGGCCGAGACGCCTCTTGAGCAAATAAAGCAGGGGTTAACGCCATCAACCAAGAGTCTGTTTGATGCCCTGAATGCCCCGAATGCCGGGTATATTTTAGAGTGTAAAAAAGCCTCCCCTTCAAAAGGGTTGATCCGTGAAAAGTTCGATCTGGATGAAATCCTCGCGGCTTATACTCCCTTTGCGGCAGGCATTTCTGTTCTGACAGACGAGAAATACTTTCAGGGTAAGTTTGAATACTTAGCCTATGTGACCGAACGCGTGAGCCAGCCGGTACTCAACAAAGATTTCTTTGTTTGTGAGTATCAGGTGTACCTGGCCCGTTATTACAATGCCGATGCCATATTATTAATGCTGTCGGTACTTGATGATGAAACCTACCAACAGCTTGCAGCCGTGGCCGATTCACTGGGTCTGGATATCCTGACCGAGGTCAGCAACGAAGAAGAGATGCATCGTGCGATTGCGTTAAAAGCCAAAATTATTGGTATTAACAACCGCGACCTGCGCGACCTGTCTACTGATTTGGCGACCACTGAAAAACTGGTCCCGATGCTAAAGGATGCAACCCATGAACATGTGGTGATCAGCGAGTCCGGCATTTATACCCATCAGGACGTGCTGCGCCTGGCGCCGCTGTGTCAGGGTTTCCTGGTAGGCAGCGCCTTAATGGCACAGCAGGACCTGCCACAGGCCGTCAAACAACTGGTTTACGGTACGGTTAAAGTATGCGGCATGACCCAACCGGAACAGGTACGTCATGCCTTCGAAAGTGGTGCCAGTTATTGTGGATTAATTTTTGCTGCTCACTCCAAACGCTGCGTGTCGCCTGATCAGGCACGTGATATCGTCGCTGCCACTCCTGGCAACTACGTTGGCGTGTTTGTTAATCAGCCCCTTGAGATGGTACTTGAAATCGCTAACGAGCTTGGCCTCAAAGCCGTGCAGCTGCATGGTGATGAAGACACCATGTACCGCCAGCATTTACGGGCAAACCTACCCGAGGGCTGCGAAATCTGGCAGGCCATTGGCGTTGCCGGTGAGTTACCTTACCTGACTCATGCGTTGCTGGATGACGAAACACTGGATAAAGTGCTGCTGGATTGTCAGGTTGGCAAACAAACCGGTGGTACCGGCCAGCAATTTGACTGGTCAGTGATCCACAACGAGCTCGAACTCGAAAAACTCGTTATAGCAGGTGGTATCAATCCACAGAATATTGCTGCTGCCCAGGCAACCGGCGTTGCCATTGTTGATGTAAACTCGGGGGTAGAAGACAGCCCGGGCAACAAATCTGCACAGCAGGTCAGCGAACTCTTTACTATTTGTCGCCAGTATTAAGCGGCCGATATATTCAACAGGACATTTCATGAATCAATTAGATACAAAATTTGGGGAATACGGCGGCATGTATGTGCCTGAGCTGCTTATCCCAGCGCTGGATCAGCTTGAACAAGCGTTCCTGGATGCGAAAGACGATCCGGAATTTAATGCTGAGTTTATGTCACTTTTAAAAGATTACGCGGGACGTCCAACGTCCATGTTCCTGACCCGTAATCTGGTGTCTAACCCTAACGTTAAACTGTATTTAAAGCGTGAAGATTTACTTCACGGCGGCGCGCATAAAACCAATCAGGTATTGGGTCAGGCGCTACTCACCAAACGTATGGGTAAAACCGAAGTTATCGCCGAAACCGGTGCTGGACAGCACGGCGTGGCAACTGCGCTGGCGTGTGCATTACTGGGCCTGAAAGCGCGTATTTACATGGGTGCTAAAGACGTTGAGCGACAGTCGCCTAACGTATTCAGAATGCGGTTAATGGGTGCTGAGGTTATCCCGGTGGATTCTGGTTCAGGCACCTTAAAAGACGCGGTAAACGAAGCGCTGCGTGACTGGTCTGCCAATTACGACAAAGCCCATTACCTGCTCGGCACGGCTGCGGGCCCTCACCCGTTCCCAACCATCGTACGCGAATATCACCGTATGATTGGTGAAGAAACCCGTGCGCAGATCCTCGAGAAAGAAGGTCGTCTGCCAGACGCCGTAGTAGCTTGTGTAGGCGGCGGCTCCAATGCTATTGGCATGTTTGCTGACTTTATCGATGAACCATCTGTTCGCTTAGTCGGTGTAGAGCCGGCCGGTAAAGGCGTGCATACCAAAGATCACGGTGCCGCCATTGGTAAAGGCACTAAAGGTATACTGCACGGTGCCTATACCTATATTATGCAAAACCCGGATGGCCAGATTGAAGAAAGTTACTCGGTATCAGCCGGTCTGGATTATCCGGCCGTTGGCCCACAGCATGCGTACCTTTCTGATATCGGCCGCGCTGAATATGTGTCGGTCACCGACGAGGAAGCGCTCAATGCGTTCCAGTTACTGGCTCGTAAAGAAGGTATTATCCCGGCCCTTGAGTCCTCGCACGCGCTGGCCTATGCCTTAAACATGGCTGATGAAGCCGAAGAAGAAACCGTCATTGTGGTGAACCTGTCTGGCCGGGGCGATAAAGACCTGGGTCACGTAATCAGTATTTTAGGAGATCAGGTCAATGGATAGATATGCAGCCATGTTTGGCCGTTTAAACGAGCAAAACGCCGGGGCGTTTGTGCCATTTGTGATGGTCGGCGATCCGGACCTGGAAATCTCTGAGAAAATCATCACCCAGTTGATTGAAAGCGGCGCCGATGCGTTAGAGCTGGGGATCCCGTTTTCTGATCCGGTAGCCGACGGCCCGACTATTCAGAAGGCCAGTATCCGAGCGCTGGAAAGCGGCGTTACGCCCACCGCGTGTTTTGAATTACTCAAGCGCATTCGGGCTAAGTACCCGGATGTACCCATTGGTTTATTGCTCTACAGTAACCTGGTACTGGCCAAAGGCGTGGAAGGCTTTTATGCGCAAGCCGCCGATGCCGGTGTGGACTCGATTCTGATTGCTGACGTGCCTATTCGTGAAGCCAAGCGCTTTATCGATACGGCTAATGCCAACGGCATCAAGCAAATTCTTATCGCGCCGCCAAACGCCACCGACGCCACCTTTAAAGCGATTGGTGATTTATCAGCTGGCTATACCTATTTGCTGGGCCGCGCTGGCGTTACCGGGGCAGAAACCGCTGCCACAATGCCAGCTGCATCATTAATAGAACGTCTCACCAACGTAAATGCTGCGCCGCCTCTGCTCGGTTTTGGGATATCAAACCCTGAACAGGTCAAACACGCTATTGAAAGCGGTGCGGCCGGGGCAATTTCAGGCTCCGCAACCGTTAACATTATTGCGCAAAATCTCGATGATGTGCCAGCTATGCTGACTGCACTCGGTGAGTTTGTGACAGAAATGAAAGCCGCTACAGGGAAGTAAGCCATGTATTATATGATTTGTGCCACCGACAAACCGGATACCCTGGCCGAGCGCTTAGCCGCTCGCCCGGCGCATCTGGCTCGCCTGAATGAATTAAAAGATAACGGCCGTCTGCTGATCGCCGGTCCTTTCCCGGCCATCGACAGCGAAGATCCCGGCAGCGCCGGCTTCACCGGCTCACTGGTAGTTGCCGAGTTTGCCAGCCTGGAAGATGCTCAGGCCTGGGCGGATGCCGACCCGTATATCGATGCTGGGGTTTATCAGGACGTTATCGTTAAACCCTACAAGAAAGTGTTACCTTAATTCTCCCCTCTGTTGCGCAAAGCAAGCACAGGCTTTGCGCTCTTCTCCCCCGGTGGTACTATAATTACACTAACCCGACTTTAAGTTGTGCCCTGGCGCTCTGGATGAGCCGCAGCACAATTCAGACAATATTCAGCCTGACCGGGTTATCCTGCTGATAATAACTAGTGATTGGGTAGTACCCAACGAGTGGAGTGACATGTTCAAAAGCGTTGTTACCGGTGTATTGCTTGTGATGCTGACCCTCTGTGCTCCTGGCGCAATGGCCCGGCAAGACAATGAAAAACCCGTGAAAAATTCAACTCAGGCGGCACAACAGGCCAAACGTCATGTTGAGGGCCGGGTATTGAAAGTCGACCCTAAAAAGAGCTCCTACCGGGTAAAAATGCTTAAAAAATCAGGCCGCGTTGTCTCTCTCGATGTGGACAAACGGTCAGGTAAAGTTAAACCCAGCAAGCGCAAGGATGATAATTAGTGAGAATATTAGTCGCAGAAGACGATAGCCGTCTGCTGATGCAGTTAGATAGTTTGTTCCAACAACAAGGATTTAGCATCGATTTAGCCGATGATGGTGAAAAAGCGCTATTCCAGCTAAAAGAAGTCAATTACGACCTGGCAGTTATTGATATTGGTCTGCCTAAACTCGACGGATTCGACGTTATTCGTCAGGCTCGCAGCAGCGATGTCAGCACCCCGGTGCTGATCCTTACTGCCCGCGACCGCTGGCAGGAAAAGGTTGAAGGCCTGGATGCCGGCGCCGACGATTACCTGACCAAACCCTTCCATAACGAAGAATTACTCGCCCGGGTCAAGGCCCTCATTCGCAGAGCTTCCGGCCAGGCCAGCTCAACCATAGAGTTCGGCCCGGTGGTACTGGATATGCAGGCCAAAGAGATCCGCGTAAATGCCCGCGCTTTGGACCTCACAGCCTATGAATACAAAGTGATGGAGTACCTTATGCTCCATCCACAAAAGGTGATATCCAAAACCGAACTCACCGAGCATATTTACGATCAGGACTTCGATCTCGACAGTAATGTGATTGAAGTCTTCGTCGGTCGCTTACGTCGCAAGCTCGACCCCGAAGGCACACTCAAGCCTATCGAAACGCTCAGAGGCAGAGGCTACCGAATCAGTCGTGAACTGGCTCAGGATACCAGCGGCAGCTAACCGATGCCCAATTTGTCGCTGCGGCTGCGCAGTTTGCTTATTGCCATACTTGCCCTGGGCATTTTTATACCCGTTACCGTTTTAACGCTTTCCAAAGCGTATACCTCCAGTTTGTTGCAGGCCAAATATAACGAACTGAAGCTGATGAACCTGGCGATGATTTCGGTATTTGAGTTTGAGGACGGTGAGAGCCTGATGCCACAAATGCTCTATGATGAGCAGTTGAACCTGCCCGACTCTGGATATGTAGGTGCTATTAGCGTTAATAATCAATTGGTGTGGCAATCCGCTTCCAGCGTTTACACCGTTTTTGACTCACTGATGACAACACCGGCTATCGGTGACGAGGTATTTGTTCCTCAGTATGCCCTGGACGACTCTGGCAGTGAGTATTTTGCCTACGCCTTTACCGCCGAGTTCGATAATGGCGACCAGTACATCCCGGTCAGCTTTTATGTATTTAACGACCGACGCGATTTTCTGCACGAACGCGATGCCTTTCTGCGCTCGGTCTGGCAATACCTTGGCGCGCTGGGCGCTGGCCTGCTTGTGGTACTAATAATTGGCATGAATACCTTACTCAAGCCGGTACGCTTACTTATTGGTGAAATACAACAAGCCAGTGGCGGCAATCAGACCCAACTAACCGAAGATTATCCACCGGAGTTTACCCCGCTCAAGCAGAGCATTAACCAGTTACTGGCCGGCGAAGCTGAACAACGGGAGCGTTATAAGAACAGTCTGGGAGATTTGGCCCACAGCCTGAAAACGCCCCTGGCGGTAGCACTTGGTACAGCGGCCCTGCCCGACTCTGCTAAAGAACCGTTGCAGCAAATTGACACATTAATTAAGCGCCAGTTAAAACGTGCGTCTGCCGGCGCATCTGCCTGGAGCCAGGGCGAACCGGTAATGCCGGTGGTACAGCAATTAATCGCCGCACTGAACAAGGTCTATCGCGACAAAAACTTAACGCTCAGCGCCAGCGGCGATGAGGGACTGTTTTTTGGTGATAAAACCGATTTAATGGAAATTCTCGGTAATCTGATGGATAACGCCTGTAAGGCTGCTCGCAGTGAGGTGGTGGTTTCTGTCAGGCAACTGTCCCGTCAGACAGAACTCCACATCGATGATGACGGCCCAGGGATCCCCGCAGAGCAAGTCGAGCGACTGCTAAACCGCGGGCAACGACTCGATGCCTACACCGATGGCCAGGGCATAGGGATGGCCGTGGTGACCGACTTACTGACCGCCTACGAGGGCAAGCTGACCATTAACCGCGCTACGCTCGGCGGTGCCAGCGTTAAGATTACTTTGCCGTCCCCTCGTTAGCAGACTGACCATTTGCCTCATCGAGTACCGCTTCACCATCGCTGGAGAGTAAAATAGCCAGCCAGCGACTTTCTTCCCGTGACTCCAGCGCAATCTTCACAATCATGGTGAGTGGCACTGATAGCAGCATGCCTACACTGCCCAATAACCAACCCCAGAAAATTAACGACAGAAACACCACCAGCGTTGAAAGTCCTAAGCCACGGCCCATAAACCGCGGTTCCACCACATTACCCATCACGGTATTTATGACTACGAAACCTAACGCCACCAGCCCGGCTTCTCCACCACCGTACTGCACCAGCGCCATTAATACTGCAGGCACCGCAGCAATAATAGAACCGATATTGGGAATATAGTTAAACAGGAAAGCCAGCACGCCCCAAAGCAGAAAATGATCAACGCCCAGAATATACAACCAGGTACCGGCAAGCAGACCCGTAACCAGGCTCACCACGGTTTTAATCGCCAGATAGCTGTTAACCGACTGAATAAAGCGGTCGATGTGGTGCATTTTCATTTGCGGATCGGAAAGCGCAATGTGCAACCGTCTGGGAATGCCCTCTGCCTCAAACAGCATAAAAATAACGGTTAATAAAATCAGAAACAGATTAGACAACACGCCGCCCATGCCGCTTAAAAAGTTGGTCACCATAGACATGGCCATCCCCGGATCGAGATATGACACAATCAAATCTTTATCCACGTGGATATTAAATCGCGCGAGCTGATTTACCACCCAGGTGAATTCGCCGGAGAGCTTCTCGCGGTACTGCGGCATATTTTCGCGGAATTCTGCCAGTGATTGCCCCACTAACCCCGCCAGCATGAAACCAAATACCACAATTAACAGTATAACCAGAGTAATAGAAAGCCAACGTGGGATGCGGTATTTCGACATCCACAGAATCAAAGGGCCACAGGCAATAGCAATAAAGCCGGACAAAAAGAACGGCACCATAATGGTACTGGCGGCTTTAATACCGGCCAGAATGACTATCAGGCTGGCAAAAATCAGCAAGGCTTTAGCGGTTGGCGACAGAGTTGACATAAAATACTGGTTTCGCAGGCAAAATGTCACGCTACCAGATTTAACCTGAATTAGGTAGTCCTGGAAGCAAAGGCCAGGTGTAATTAGTGTAACGGAGCGTGTATGCAAATTTTTATTACCGGCGGTACAGGGCTAATCGGCAAGCATCTGATAACCAGACTGGCACCTGAACATGACATCACGGTACTCAGCCGCTCAGAGTCAAAAGCGCGTGCTGCACTGCCTGCTGCAGTAACAGTTATAGAAAACCTGGACTCCATAGCAAACTTTGATGACTATGATGTGATTATTAACCTTGCTGGCGAACCCATTGCAGATAAGCGCTGGACCAGTCAGCAAAAACATCAGATTTGCCAAAGCCGTTGGCAAATTACTACCGCGCTGGTCACCAAAATCAATGCATCAGCCACCCCGCCGCATACGTTTATTTCGGGCTCCGCAATTGGCTACTATGGCCGGCAAGGCGACAAACCGGTAACTGAAAATAATACAGAACCTCATCAGGAATTTACCCATGAAGTCTGCCAGCGCTGGGAACAGATAGCCGAAACAGTTAAGCAAAACTGCCGGGTATGCCTGCTTCGCACTGGTGTGGTACTCGCAGCTGAGGGCGGCGCGCTGGAAAAGATGCGGCTGCCTTTTAAGCTTGGTCTTGGCGGCCCCATTGGCAGCGGTGAGCAGTATATGTCCTGGATCCACCTCGACGATATGGTAGAAGGCATATGCTTTTTAATGGACCACTCCCAGTGCAGTGGTCCGTTTAATTTAACCGCACCGCAGCCCGTCACCAACAAGGCATTTGTCAGCGCTTTTGCTAATGCTCTTAATCGCCCCGCCTTTATGCCTATGCCAGGATTTGCTTTAAAAGTAATTATGGGTGAAGCAGCAGATATGTTACTTACCGGTCAACGGGTTATTCCGCAAAAGCTACTCGATGCAGGCTTTGAATTTAAATTCGACAGCGTTGATAAAGCGTTCGCGGCGACCGAGAGTTAGACAAGCAGGCTGATGGCTATAATCAGCACGCCGGTCAATAAAGGAAACACCAGATAGTAACCAGGTCTCACGAGGATCCCCGCCTGGGTTGTCACATAAGTTACCGTGAAAAGCGCCCATTGCAACAACCCAAATAGGTTGAAAAGAACAATAAGTGCAACATATGGCAGCGAAAATATCAGGCAATAACTCATTGCCTGTAAAGTGACCTGGTAGCGCCCTTTTGGTAGAGATGCGATATAACATGTGTATCGTTCTCTTAACTTTTGTAACTCCAGAAGTTTTGTCGCGGCAACCACTCCCAGAACAAAAGCCAGAAACAGACTTGCTGGCGCTTTAGCGGTGACATCTACTTGTCTTACAAAGGCGGCGCCAATAACGAGGAGTAGTAAAACCACCACTGCCCGAAGCAATGTGGGTTTGGTCTGGTTTAAGTCGTGCTGTAAAAACAGGCGCCAGAAGCCTTGCGGCAGGCCAGCAATGGATGGGGCCGGCAAGCGGACCGTACGTTCAATCAAAATGGCTACTGCCAGTGCCAGCAAACAAAGCCAGGGAGAATGCATTAAGGCGGCCCAGGGCATAGCAACTAATGGCAGCAAGCCGAGGCTCAGCCAAGGTTTTACGCGCCCCATAGCACTCTGGCAATAGTACAGCGTTAGCACCAGTAAACCACTCACCGGATAAAGCTGTGTCACCGATACCCACAGCTCGCCGCCGACTAACTCAGCAAAATGGCCATAAACCATGGCCACCAGTACTGCGGCGGGTCCGATAACAAATACGTTAGCTGCATAAAGCAGTAATCCCAGCTCGGTAGCACCTCGTTGCCATACTGGCACAGGTAGCGAACGGTCATACAGGGTATAATCTGCCGCCGCCAACGCCTCTTTCTGCATGGCGATCCAGCAATAAGCCAGTAACAGATACCCCCACAATGTATATAAGAAACTTTCTCCCTGGGAGTCTTTATCTGCCAGCACGCCTAAAGCGAGTAAAGGTAAAAGTAACAAGGCATAAAGCGCCATAGGAAACAGCGCAACAATCCCCGTACTTACCTGGGTCAGACTTTCCAGCCACTGCTTCAGGGCCTGCTGGTAGAGCTGGCGTCGAAACTGCCAGTAATTCACCTGTCATGCACTCCGCTGGCATCCAGATGCAAATGGCGCACACCACTATTGCTGGCAAATACCTGCGGCTCGTGGCTGGCAATGATTAACTGCCCGGCATAAGTTTCGAAGCAATCTTCAAGCACACTGCGGGTTTTGTCGTCGAGCCCGTTGGTAGGCTCATCCAGTAACAGCAACTCAGGCGAGTGCATCAGGGCCAGGATCAGGCTGAGCTTTTTGTAATTGCCGAGGGAAAGGTCATCCACCCTGGTGTTGAGAAACGGAGTTAAGCCAAAAGCATTCACCCAACGGTAGTCCGCCCAGTGGCAATCCGGCTTGCAGTTAAACTGTCGTCCGTGAAAGGCAAGCATGTCGGTTGCCGTAAAAAAGCCTGGTAAGTTTACTTTGCTGGCGCTAATGCCAATCTGGTTGCGCAGGGCAATGTCGGCAACATTTTGCTGATTAAAACTCACCACGCCCTGACTGGGCGACAGGATGCCGGCGGCAATTAACAACAACGTCGTTTTCCCCGAACCATTCGCGCCGGTAAGCACAACACGGGACTCGGGCAATGAAAGGGTTAACTCGCTGAATAGGGTTCTGGTTCCAAAACGGTGGCTGACCTGGGTAAAACTTAACAACCAATGATTCCTTATCAAATGCCCGAAGCCGTGGCTTCGGGCTAATCCTGTTTTACACCATCTTACGTAATAGTTGCCCTGTGTTGAGTCGTAACAGGCGATAACAACCTATGCCGCCTAACACGCCCACAACCAACGCGCCAACCAACGGTGCAATAATCCAGTATTCAAAGTGCATAGAGCCCTGCATATCGAAAATACGGCTTTGCAATAAATATAAACTGACTTCATTGGCCATCGCCGCCATTAGTCCCGCTACCGTTCCAATAATCAAAAACTCATTAATCACGCTGAAGCGGATAAGGCTCCCTCTGGCGCCGAGAGTACGCAGAATAGCCAGTTCCTGTTGACGCTCATCCATGCTCGCCTGCACCTGGGCAAACAGCACCAGTGAGCCGGCAATCAATACCAGTACCAGGATGAACTCAACCGCCAGTGATACCTGATCGATAATCTCCCTGACCTGATTAATTCTGGCATCCACGTCAAACAACGTTACCGAACTGAAAGGTTGCATCAACGCAGTAATATCCGCCTTACGCGCGCCATCTAAGTGGAAGCTGGTAATGTAGGTGGCGCTAAACTCCTGCATTGCTGCCGGGTGTAGCACAAAGAAAAAATTAGGCTGCATGGTTTGCCAGTTCACTTCGCGAATACTGGTAACCCGGGTTACTACAATCTCACTGCCAACGTTGAACGTAAGTAAATCATCCAGCGCGATATTAAGCCGTTGGGCTACACCCTCTTCTACTGATACCGGATAAACCTGCTGTCCTTCTGCAGTAAGATCGTTCCCCGCAGGCTCCCAATTCTCATGCCATTGGCCCTGAACAACTGTGTTTTCGCGCTGTAGCTTGTCGCTCCAGCTCAGGTTAGCTTCCCGGCCAAGCCCCCGGCGTCCTTCGCTTTGCTCCGGATCCTCTTCTTTGGTGACTTCGGTATTTACCCGCTCGTCGTTAACTGCCACAAAACGGCCACGAACTACCGGATAAAACTCATCTACCGTGACCTGATTTTCCGCGAAGTGGTTCTCCAGCGGTGTTTTTTGTGCCTCGGTAATATTAGCCATGAAATAGTTAGGCGTATCCACCGGTAACTGCGCCCGCCACTGGGCTATCATATCGTTGCGCATAACCAGTACCACCAGCAACAACATAATGGTTACTGAGAAGCTAATGAGTTGCACGCTGTTATCCATGGCGCGCCGGCGAATTCGCGCCCAGGCTAATTGCCAGACCCCCATTGCGCCTTGTCCGAGCCGTCGGCCAATGGCAATCAGGCCAAAGGTTACCCCCAACAAGGCAACCACCAGCAGCACGCCAGAGCCAAACAATATCGCGCTGATTTCCAGATCCCGGCTGTACACCCACATTAGCAGGAATATGGCGCCGCCTGAGGCGCCAAACTGCAATCCGCGAGAGCTTAAACCAGCGTCCATATCCCGGCGCAGCACCCGTAGCGGAGGCACCGAAAACAGTCGCAACAACGGATACAGTGAAAACAAGATGGCACAGATAGAGCCAGTCAGTACGGCTATAAACAATGGCCGCCAGTGCCACACATCCAGCGACACATCTACCTGTCCGGCCAGAGCCGTAACCACCAGTTGCTGAATAATCACGCCGGCGACAATGCCAATGATGATACCCAGTACCGTGATAAACAGGATTTGCAGTACGTACACCCGGCGGATCATTTGCTTAGTGGCGCCGAGGGTTTTAAAAATTGCGACCGGATCGAAGTGGCGCTGGCTGTAACGCTGCGCCGCCACGGCAATGGCCACCGCCGCCAGCACGATGGCTAACAGGCTAGCCAGCAAAAAGTATCGTTCAGCACGGGCAATGGAACGACCTATGGCCGATTCGTCATCCCCGACCCGTTGCCAACGGTGTAATTCATCGTCAAGGTTCGGTCTCAGCCAGTCGTAATAGGCTTCAATCAGCGAGTCTTCACCGGTGAAATAAGCTTTATAGGTAACCCTACTACCGGGCCCGGTGATGTTGGTTCGTGCCAGATCTTCAAGCGCAATAAGCACCATAGGATCGGTATTGAACACACTAAAGCCCTGGTCTGGGATTTCTGACAGCACCTGGCCCACGGTAAATTCACCGTCGCCGATATAAACCGTCTCACCAATCTCCACATCGAGGAGCTGAAACAGTCTTGAATCGATCCAGATTTCCCCCGCTGCGGGCAATTTATCAGTAGCGGTTGTTGTGCCAAAAGGCTTGTCGGCAAGCTGGATCTCACCCTTTAGCGGGTACTGGGGGCTCACGGCGCGTAAGTCAACCAGTGACATTTTCTGTTCGCCAAAAGCCATTGAGCGGGTGCTGACCTGCTCGGCGGTGGCCAGCCCTTCCGCCTCCGCCTGACGCATCCACTCATCACTTATGGGTTTACGTGAACGCAGTTGGCTGTCGGCAGCAATAAACTGTGATGAGCGCTCTACCAGGGCGCCCTGAAGCCGCTCACTGAATAACGACAACGACAGCACTGCCGCTACCGACAGTATGATCGCAAACAGTATGATGGTAAGTTCGCCCCGCCGGGCCTCATGCTTGAATAACCGCCAGGCAAGATTAGCTACCATATGCGAGATCCTTATTCTCAGCAGCCGCCGGAGATACGGTGATTTCCGTTAGTTCGCCAGCTTGCATTTGTAACTGTCGTTCACATTTTTTGGCCAGCTCGTTATCGTGGGTCACCAGCACCAGGGTGGTGCCGATTTCGCGGTTGAGATTAAACAACAAATCCTCCACTCTCACGCTATTGGCGGCATCCAGATTACCGGTCGGCTCATCGGCAAACAGAATTTTAGGCTGGCCGATAAAGGCCCGTGCAATGGCTACCCGCTGTTGCTCACCACCAGACAACTGATTGGGATAATGATGGGCACGATGACTTAATCCCACCTGCTCCAGAATGGCCTGGGCACGTTTGTGGGCATCGGCCAAACCTGCAATCTCTGCGGGTAACATCACGTTTTCAATCGCTGTAAGACTTTGTACCAGCATAAAACTCTGGAAAATAAAGCCCACTTTTTCGCCACGTAAACGGGCTCGCTGCTCTTCGTCCATGGTGTGTAGCGGTGCCGCATCGAGAAATATTTCGCCACTGCTGACTTCATCCAGTCCGGCCAGCAAGCTAAGCAGCGTGGATTTACCGGAACCTGAAGCGCCGACAATAGCGATAGACTCTCCGGCCTTGACTTCAAAGGAAATAGGCTGAAGGATCTGAAGCGAACCTTCACTCGTAGAGACTGTCTTAGTGATGTCTTTGGTTTGAATCATATGGGAGCTATTGTCGTTTTGATTTGTCATTCTTTATTCCGTCGTGGACCCACCCTTAAGTGGATAAAAACACTGGTATTATTAATACCGTTTATGCTGTTTTCAGATCACCTTCTGGCCCAATCGGCTGCTTCTCAACCGGTTAGCCAGCAAAGCAGTTCTGCGGCATCAGATACCCGTCTGCTTATCCTTGGTGATAGCCTAAGTGCCGGCTATGGACTATTGCAAGCACAAAGTTGGGTTAGTTTGTTACAAAATATCTGGCACGACGAGCAGCGCGGGATTGATGTGATAAATGCTGCGATTAGCGGCGAAACCACCGATGGCGGGCTGGCCAGGCTACCCCGTTTGCTTGAGCAGCATCAGCCAACCCACGTATTAATAGAGCTAGGTGGCAACGATGGCTTGCAGGGCCATAGCGTGAGTAAGTTGCATGATAACCTCACGCAAATGGTGCAACTGGTAAAAGACTACGGTGCCAAGGTGTACCTGCAGGATATGGAAATTCCGACCAACTATGGCCGGCGTTATAATCAGATGTTCAGCAACACTTTTGAGCAGGTAGCGGATGCCGAAGCTATCCCGCTGATCCCGTTCTTTTTACAGGACATTGCTCTTAATGAAGAGTTGATGCAGCGCGACGGTATTCACCCGAATGCTGACGGCCAGCCACTTATCGCCGACTTTATGTATCGGCAACTCTCGCCTTTCATCTTTACCGAAGCGAGCGAATAGTCGCATTTTGGCTAATTGATCTTATAATCTGGTATTAACCTGTGTTGATATTTTAAGGGGGAAACGATGGAAATTGGACAGTCACCCGTAGACAGTGCGTACTCGCGACCGACACCAACGCCCGCAGAGCGCAATGAGGCGCCGCGTCAGGAACGCCTTGAAAGCAATCAGAGCGATGCTCCGTCGCCAACTACGCAATCAAGCTCTCAGCCTACAGCTACCACCGGCTCAGTAGGTCGAAATATCGATACTTACGCCTGAGGCAGCAGATACTTTTGCTCAAACTCCGCCAGCGGTATGGGTTTGCTGTAATAGAACCCCTGAACCCGGTGACAACCGAGCTGTTTGAGTAACTGTTCCTGTTCCAGGGTTTCAACGCCTTCGGCCAGCACCCGCAGGTCGAAGTTTGATGCCAGATCAACAATCGATTTTACTATGCCCGCGCCCTCGCCAAGCTCGAGTTTGGAGGTGAATTCGCGGTCGATCTTAAGTTTATCCACGGGCAGTTTGTCCAGATATGCCAGGGACGAATAGCCGGTGCCAAAATCATCAATGGCCACTTGGAAGCCTAATTCACGCAGTCTTGACAAAATAGCACTGGCCGACTGAAAATTTTCGATGATCGCACTTTCGACGATTTCCAGCTCTATATTCGCCGGTTTGATCTGCTGGTGCTGAAGTTCTTCGGACATTCTCAACAACAATTCATTATCGGCCAAATCCAGCGCAGAAATATTGAATGACAGGAATAAGTCCCGGCCTGCCTGTTCCCAGCGTTTAATGATGCCAAAGGACTCTTTTACCAGCCAGCCGGTAACCAGTCGAATGGCCCGGGTTTGTTCTGCGACGTCAATAAACGCCGCTGGGGTCAGAAAGCCTTTTACCGGATGATTCCAGCGCAATAATGCTTCTGCGCCAACGACCTCGCCACTGGCGCTGTCGAGTTGAGGTTGCAGGTATAACTCCAGTTCATTATCTGCTATTGCCCGTTTTAGTTCGGCGGCAATGGTTAACCGGGAGCTGGCCTCCACCAGAATATCCTGGGTAAAGAACGCCAGTGAGGCGCCGCCGGCTTGTTTGGCTTTGTACATGGCTGCATCGGCCCGTACCAGTAAATCTTCGCTACTCAGCGCGTCTTCCGGGAAGCAGGCTATACCCACGGAGCCGCCAACATTCACCTCCTGCTCCCCCGCCAGATAAAACGGCTGATTCATTTCAGCAATGAGTTTACGGGCCAGCACTTCAAGTTCCTCCCGCTGCTTGTATTCCTCAACCAGCAGAACAAACTCATCGCCACCCATGCGGGCCAGAATATCAGACGCCCGTAACCGCGAGAGCAAACGTTCAGTAACCATTTTTAGCAGGTCATCCCCGGCCACATGACCAAGGCTGTCATTCACCACCTTGAAACGATCCAGGTCAAGATAGAGCAAAGCGCACTTCTGGTTAGAGCGTTCACTGCGTGACACTGCATGCTGAAGGTGCAACTGAAACTGAACACGGTTGGGTAAGCCGGTTAAAGAATCGTAATGCGCGAGATGTTCAAGCTTCTCTTCTGACTGTTTTAAATTAGTGATATCTGAGAACACGCCGAGGTAATTAATGACTTCACCCTGGTCGTTCTTTACGACCGAAACGCTGAGTAACTCCGGAAACACCGAGCCGTCCTTTCGCCGGTTTAATATTTCGCCCCGCCAGAAACCAGTTTTAATCAGGGTATCCAGCATGGCCTCCATAAACTCCTCATCCACCACTCCTTCACCCAGAAAGAAAGGAGAGCGACCAAGAACTTCCGACTATGTGTAACCGGTAATGTCAGAAAATGCCGGGTTAACCGAGACAATTTTGTATTCAACATCGGTTACCACAATCCCTTCCAGGCTGTGATTAAAGACCTGTTGACTCAGCTCCCAGCGCTTTTGATATTCCAGTTGTTCGGTGATATCGATGACCAGTGAGTAAAGTAAGCGCTGACCGGCGCTGTCTACCGGAGTATTAAAGACCTCCACATCGCGCACTTCTCCCGATGCCAGGCGATGCTTTACATTAAAAGTAGTCGACCGCTGTAACAGTGCCTGTTTAACCTTCGACATAACCGAGGTGTTTTCCAGCGCCTGTAAATCAAAGACGGTCATATTGGCGAATTGCTGAGCGCTGTAGCCATAATATTTGAGAGCAGCATCGTTAGCGTCAACGATGTTGCCGCTATCATCGACTATTAGCATGACCACCGCGTGAGCTGAGAAAAATTGCCGGAATTTTTCTTCTGACGTGGTTAACGCCTCAATTTTTTCCTGTTCCAGTAACCGGTTATTATATCTGAGCTGGATGATATAAAAGGCAATCGCATTAATAATGAATGCGAGAACCCAGAACAAAGGATGAAAATGGAATGTGACCCAGCCTTCAGCAGGTTGCGCAGAAAGGTGCCATTCACCATAGGGTAACTGAATTGATAATAGCACCGGATTAACCATTGAGGCGCCATCGTGGCTGCGGTAGATATCGGCCAGATTACCAAATTCATTCCTTCCGGTAATAAGCAGGTCAAGTTCGGTATCACCGATAAAGCCTGCGTCGCTCAGCACCCCGCGATAATCGAGCACTACCGAAATGATGCCCCATACGCCGTTATCATTGATGACCGGTAAACGAGCAATAAAACCTACGCCTCCCTGAACCAGGTTTATCGGTCCATCCAGTACCGGCGAGCCGGTATCCGCGGCAGTGATTGCAGACTCCCGCTGCTCTTCGTTAACCCGGTAATCGAGGCCTATCGCTTTTTCATTTCCGGCTACCGGGTATATCAGATTCACTACAAAACCACGCGCGCCGGCAATATTAATAATATTGTTGCGCTGTTCTAACAAACGGCTCATGTAGCGGCTAAAACCTGCCTGATCAATTTCCGGGTTAAGTGAGATATACGCCGCAGCACCGCGGATGAGTTCGATATTGGTGTAGAGTTCAAATTCCAGATTGGAACGAAGCATTCCAAGCCTTTGTCTAACGCCATTAATCTGCTCTTCCCGTTGCCACTTACTGGCCAGAAAATCAGCCACCAGGGTTACAGAGACGAGTACAGTAAATACGCCTAAAAATAGCCAGACAAGGCGATGTTTTTGTTGAGGGCTTTTTTGACTACGCAAGACAATCCTATTTCAAAAAACGAAGTCATTTAACCGTTAGCCTGCCATCACTCAGGTGAGGCAAATCTGGTTAAAGAAAATACAAAAGAGAGTTATCTCTAGCATAGGACAAATTGCTGTAGTTTGCTGATATTTTTTGTAATTCCGGCGAGATTTAAAGAGCCCGGCAGGCCCGATTTAGCAAAAACAGTGTCTTTTTGCCTGACTCTTATACCAGCGTATATATCTTTATTAGTTTTACTTTGTAGAATAAATTACTATGTACTCAGTTGCTTTTATTTTGTAGTACAAACCATATCAGGGACCTGCATGGGGAAATCTCGATTTTTAGGTGAATTTGAACAGTTTGTGTTACTCGCCATTTTACGCCTGGGAGAACAGGCTTATGGCACGACTATTCGTCAGATACTGCTCGATGTGATTCAGCGGGATGTCAGTATCGGCGCACTTTATACCACCCTGACCCGGCTTGAGGATAAAGGTCTTATCCGCTCGGCGATGGGTGAAGCTACAGCAAAACGTGGCGGGCGCGCCAAAAAATTCTTTGAGATAACCGCAGAAGGTAAACAAGCGTTACAGGAAACCCGCCAGTCACTCGACGCCATGTGGCGCGATGTAAAACTCACTTTTGTAGGGGTGAAATAGTGAAAAATGGCTCACCACCGCGCATTGCTGAGGCCTTGCTGGAGAAAGTACTTCCTGGCGATCTTAGAGAACCCCTGCTGGGCGATCTCGAGGAGGAGTATCAGCAAATTCAAATTAACCGGAGTAAACAGGCCTGCCAGATATGGTACTGGCGCCAGGCATTGTTAACTTCATTCCACTTTTTTAATCAAACACAAAAGGCGCTTATTATGTTTGCATTCAGCGTGTTATTTTTTGCCGCATTAACCATTTTTGCTATGGAACTCTCTGGTGGCAGCAGCATGTTTTTCGACGTGCCATCACTCATTATTACCCTGCCACCTGCCCTGGTGTTTACCCTGGCAGTGACCTCCCCAGGCAACGTAAAACAAGCTTTTTCGTGCCTGTTTTCCGGCCATGTTGATTCACTACGACAAGTGAAAAGCAGTGCTATGGTGTTTAATGTGCTGGGTAACTCCTGCTTATGGCTGGGTGCCCTGATGACCCTGCTTGGCTGGGTTGCTATGGGGTCGCACATTGAGGACGTTGCCGTTTTCGGACCGGCATTTGCAGTGTCTGTGCTGACGCTGTTATATGCCATGGGGGTTAAACTTGTCTGTTATGTTGCCGCGCAGCGTATCATTTACCTCGGACAAGGTCTGTCACCCGATCCCGATTAATCCTCCGCAGATAAAAAGCCGGTAAGTTGAAGTTTACCGGCTTTTATCATCAGTTGCGCATTCTAACGAATATAATGCGACGTTTGCCCTGACTCAGCCCGCTGTTGATAACGGTCGCGAAGCTTGATTTGCCGTGATGTCATCTCCATTACCTCGCCGTCGATGATCACTACTTCCGGCGCTTCGGTTACTTCCAGAGGATCGCCACTCCAGACAACCACATCTGCCTTGGCACCACTGGTAAGCGTGCCCAGTTGATCAGGTACGCCAAAAATGCGCGCCGGATTTACGGTAAGGGCGGCCATGGCGCCTTCCCACGACATGCCAAATGCCACCGCATTACCGGCATGTTGGGTTGCCAGGCGGATATTGTGGGTTTCCATTCCTATCGCCAGCATCACACCGGCAGCCTCCAAACGCTGAGCGTTGGCTAGCGTGGCACCAAGCTGCTCGAAGCTACCGGGCAAATTAAACTCAGGATCAATGATCACCGGAATGTCAGCGTCAGCAAGTTCCTCTGCTACCCGCCAGGCCTCCATGCCTTTAACCAGTACGACTTTAATTTTGGGGTAGCGCTGTTTAAAAGCGATAACCTGGCGAATGTCCGCCGCCCTGTCGGCAAACATCAATAGTGGCGTTTCACCATTGACTACCGGTTTTAAGGCTTTTACATCCGCCCGGCTGTTTAAACCATGCCATTGTGAGGACGGACTCAACTGCGCTGCAGTACTTACCTGCATGGCCTCACTTTTGGCTTCTTCCAACATCACCCACAGTGCGGCTCTTGAGCCACCATTGCTGTCGGCACCGCCATTGCCGACATTCACTGCGGTGAATGCCCGTGATTTGAGTACCGGATCGCCAGTGCCGGATAAAGTAATGACAGCTCCCAGCCCATGAAAAAGACTGTCGCTGCGTGAAATACCACTAACGGCCGAAGTAAACCCTTCAACACGGCTGATCGCAAGTAAGCTGGAGTCCGGGTTAATCGCATAGCTGACATCATAAGCAGCACCGGTGGAAGATACCGGATTTGATGACACAGAAGCATCCACAGTACCGGCAGAGCTACTGACTTCAACCAGTCCCAATTGAGTATAAGCACCAATCAACCCCGGCGTGACATACTTACCGCTGGCATCAATGCTCTGGTAACCCTCTGGCACCGCTGAGGAAGCACTGACCGACACAATTTCATTACCGTTAATCAACACGGTAGCACTCTCCAGTGTGCCCTGTTCGCTGCCGGTAAAAACTTTACCGCCGACGATGGCCAGTTTATCGGCCAGGGCAGTACTGCTGATGGTTGCCAACAGGCATATCGTTAATAATGACTTCATTTGATATCTCCCTCGCCAACTTGCCCTAATTCGAAATCTGCCACCGGCCACGATGCAGGATCACTAAGATCAAAGGCCAGTCCGCCATCGATATACACTTTGTCGGCTCTGGCGTAGGTTGAAAAGGGGTTGTCGCTCCATAGCACTAAATCGGCATTTTTACCCACTTCCAATGAGCCGGTTTCATCAAAAATACCCAACGATTTAGCCGGATTAGCAGACAGCCAGATCCATGCCTCCTCCTGACTGATGTCGATACCAGCACGGCGGCCATCAGACCAGGCTTTTGCGGCTTCCTGGTTAAGGCGTTGAATACCTAAGTCACTGTCAGAATGAACGATGGCACAAGCCCCGGCTTCATGAACCATAGGGATATTTTCACGAATGCCGTCGTAAGCCTCCATTTTAAAGCCCCACCAGTCGGCCCACATGGCTGAACAAACGTTGTTCTCGGCCAGCAGATCACCAATTTTGTAGGCTTCAACACCGTGCTGGAACGAGTAAATCTGATAGCCGAACTCTTTCATGACATCCATCATCACAGCCATTTCATCGGCGCGATAACAATGCATATGTACGCGGATCTCATCTTTTAACACGCCCATAAGGGTATCAAGGTTTAGATCGCGCTTAGGCGGCGTTGGATTTTTACCCGCTTCATAATCGGCCTCGTAACGCTCCCAGGCGCGCCTATAATTTTCGGCATCGGCCCATGCCTGACGATAACCGGCCACATTGCCCATACGAGTTGAGGGACCGCCTTTTTTACCATAAACCCGCTTCGGGTTTTCACCACAGGCCATTTTTAGCCCGTATGGTGCATCCGGGAACTTCATTTCCTGCATGGTGCGATCCGGCACATTTTTCAGCACCACTGAACGGCCACCAAACAGGTTGGCAGAACCCGGTAAGATTTGCAGCGCGGTAACGCCGCCGGCCAATGCACGGCCAAAACCAGGATCCTGGGGCCACACGGAATGCTCAGCCCACACATTTGCGGTTACCGGCTTAACCATTTCGTTACCATCCGAATGTGAGTGAGTGGATGGATTAGGGTAAACGCCTAAATGGCTGTGTACATCAATAATGCCCGGTGTTACCCATTTACCGGTGCCGTCGATAACCGTCGCTTCTGCCGGCACATCGAGGTTTTCGCCAATTGCCGCAATTTTACCGTCGGTAAAATACACCATTCCGTTATCAATTTTATTGCCGATGCCATCTAAAATCGTCACGCCAGTGATCACTGTTGGTGCTCCGGGTAGCGGGGTATACTTGCTGGGGAATGGATTTTTATCGATGGTCACTTTCGGTGACTGCTCGGCTTTATCTGCTTTATCTTCTGCACAGGCAGAAAGCAGCAAAGCACAGCAACACGCCGCAGTGATTCCTAACTGCTTAATTGAAGTTGTCATGCATTACCTTTCTTTTAATCGTTGTCGTTTAGGTGCAACCCCCCATCAAGGTTTGGTCAAAACAACGATGGGATTAACTTAACGGTAGCGAATAGACAGACAACGCACAAGCAGAAAGGTTATTTTGCGGCAGCAGCAGATTGTTGTAGCACCGCGACAATTTCATCGGCCTTTTGTAACCGGCGAATATTGTCGAACAGGACTTCCGCCTGAGGGTATTGACGCTTCAGGTAGCCACACCACTGTTTCAGTCGGTTTGGGTAGTAACGGCCCTTGTCACCATAGATTTCATAACCGGAATAATCTATCAGCAGTTGCGCCAGTTCCGGCCAGCTCATCGGCGCCTCGTTATCACGAATGTGACGGGCCAGATTCGGCATCGCCAGTGCGCCACGGCCAATCATTACATCGTTGCAACCCGACATTTCCTGGCAGCGTCTGGCATCTTCATAAGTCCATATTTCACCATTAGCAATCACCGGTAAACGGGTATTGGCGCGAATTTTTTTAATCCAGTCCCAGTACGCCGGTGGCCGGTAGCCTTCGGTTTTGGTGCGGGCATGAACAACTAACTCAGATGCACCGGCTTCATCAATGGCCACGGCGTTATCAATAGCCAGCGATTTATCCTCAAAACCGAGGCGTATTTTTGCCGTTACGGGCAAATGGGCCGGCACTGCCTCTCGCACGGCTTTAACGATATCGTGCAGCAACTCGGTATATTGCAGTAATACCGCGCCGCCTTTGCTTTTATTGACCGTTTTGGCCGGACAACCAAAGTTGAGATCCACACCCGGTGAGCCCAGCTCAACTGCGGTTAAGGCATTTTCTGCCAGCCACTGGGGATGCTGGCCCAGTAGCTGCACACGAACGGGCACACCACTGGGTGTTTTACCGCCCTCGTGCAATTCAGGGCACAGACGGTAAAAAGTTTTCTGCGGGAGTTTCTGGTCAACGATACGAACGAATTCTGTTACGCACAAATCAAAACCGCCTACCCGGGTAAGCATGTCGCGCATTAAATGATCAACAACGCCTTCCATCGGCGCTAACAAAACTCGCATAGTATTTTAGTATTCAAAAATAAGGGGGGGCGGATTCTAGCAGAACATTTGGCCGCTGGCATCAGTATTGCTGTTTATGCCCTGAGGACAGCGCAAAGCGTTTTTCGCACCGATTTAAAATAGCGCGACGCTCTGTGGCATTGGCACTGCGCCAACCGGTGATTTCATCAATATGACGCTGACAGCCCAGACAAATGTCCTCATCATCCAGACAGCAGTTACCAATACAGGGCGATGTGGCAATTGCCTGTTCAACAGGGATTCTGGGTGTGAACTTTTTCATTATTCGCGATCAGTTCCTCGGTAAACCACAGGCAAACATAGCAGCCAAACCGGGCATTGAGTTTAGCAAAAAAATCGGCTTCGTTACTGGCTTCATATCTGACCAGTCTTTGCCCTACCCCTTCATACAACAATGCAACGTAAACCATGATATCCCCGCTATGCGTTAAGCATAGCGAGGAGTATACATTTAGACGTCTAGAAACCCAAACATCCAGACATCGATAATCGACCGTTTATCGCATTATTTAAGTAAATGCTGTAAAGCTCCCTCTACAGCCGCAACCTGAGCACGGTTACAAATTTCCGGAGTAGCTGTCGGGCTGTCCGGATACACCTCCGTTGTAGAACAATAAGTAGCATTATTAAACCCGCCGCATAAGAAGAGCTTTCTCTTGTCATAGCAGATTACACCTTCAGAGGGCACCTCAGCGCCGATAATCAGGCCGTTTTCATCCGTTGGGGCAATATGGGTAACTTTTTTCACCTCGTTGATAATCGCTTGCTGTAGGGGCAGATGAGGCGCTTTGGCATCGGCCACCAGATAAAAGCCATCAGGGATCTCCCAGGCTTTTTGCTCAATGGCATCACGGGCCGCTAATGCCGGACGAAACTCGCTGTTATCTGTATCGGTAGTTTCGTGAAGATCGATATGCAGTAAAAAATCCTGCGGCATTGCGCCAATATAGTCCATGAGTAGTTTTGACTCTGGCGCAGGCGAGTCGGGATAAAAGGAACGGTTCGGATCGATAGCCAGCGGATCCCATCGGTTAATGGTTTCATAACCCCACGGGCTCACGCAGGGAACCACTATCAGATTGATTTTATCGGTATACGCCTGACTGTATTCCCGCGCAAATAACAAAGCGCCCTGCACGCCACTGGTTTCGTAACCGTGTACGCCGCCAGTTACCAGTACCCAGGGGGCATCTGCTATTGGCTGCCTGGGTAACAATGCATAAAGTGGGTAGCGTGACTCATCATAGGGCAAGGCACCGTACTGGATAACAGAAAAATAATCCGGCATGCCGTCTAATTGACTCAATACTTCATCGGCGTAACTACGCTTTACTGATTGCGCCGCGAGCCATTGTTTTTTTTCTTCTTCTCCCCAGGGCTGACCTGGTGTGCCGATAGGATACATTGATCACCTTATTGCTAGTAAATTTACAGGTGAATTGTAGCATGATTGCAGAGTGAGTGAAGTGACGGCGAATTGCACAGTAACCAGAGCACGCATAATTGTCTTAGCACGTTATACAAAGCTGAACAGAATGAGTAAGGACTTCTTGTCCGAAGACCACGCATAAAAAAACCAGCCGATTGGCTGGTTTTTTTAATATGGCGTCCCCTAGGGGATTACAGAGTGCTGTCCTGCACTCTGCCCTTCGGGCCGCGCTAAAGCGCGTTCTGCCATGTTCCAGACATGGCAGTCGAACCCCAAATGAAAAAACTCCGGAAGTACTTATGAGTTAGCAGGTTGAATAAGTGCTTCTCATCCCGAAGAGCACGCATAAAAAAACCAGCCGATTGGCTGGTTTTTAATATGGCGTCCCCTAGGGGATT
>DDJQ01000143.1:0-186 GCA_002339125.1 Alteromonadaceae bacterium UBA2620 | reverse complement strand
GGCCTCTAGACGAAGGGGACAAAAAATCGTTTCGTAAAGCTTCGCTTTACGGATTTTTTGTAAAGGCGAAGTAAGCCAGCGAACTGAGCGACCTTACTTTATACCTTTACAAAAAGATTTTAGTCCTGAAAGCATTTCAGCTTCCGGCCTATCCACAGTATTAATCGACTGTGACGCGATATAGAT
>DDJQ01000007.1 GCA_002339125.1 Alteromonadaceae bacterium UBA2620 | reverse complement strand
TAGCGTTAATATTTCTTATACTCGATCTCGGTAAAGTGTTATACCAACGTGGCATTTGCTATGCGCCGGATTATGTCATTAATGCTGGTGGTATTATCGATATTTATCATCAAAAACTGTCAGATTCCTCTGACCAAGCCATGCGTGAACATATCTCTCGAATCGGCGCGACTCTGATTGAAATCTATCAGCGCGCTGAAGAGGAAAATACTGCCACTAATCTGGTGGCAAACCGGATTGCTGAAGAACGATTTGCAAAGCGGGGTTGAACTTTGCCGCACAAATCGTCATAATCCCCGCGCTCTTAAATCAGAGCGCGCAAGTTTCTATGGTGGGCTTTTGGTCCTCTCGCAATGATACTCTGTGAACCCGGTCAGGCCTGGAAGGGAGCAGCCGCAGCAGACGACTCATGTGCCGGGATGTGGCTGAGGGCCTGCCACCCAAATTCCCTTCTTTGATTCGTCTCGATTTATCCTGATTTAAATAATACTAATCCGCATAGACGTTTAACTAACATAGCCTGCTATTTTGCGTGTGGCTGAACTACTGGCTTGTTGCACCGCTTTAACGTAAACGCTTGATTTACTAACAGGTGTGTCACCGCTATTACCCAGTAAACTGATAACAGAATTGACTGAACCATCCAAACTGAAAACGGGTGCGCTAACGACATTGATATCCGGCAGGAAGTCCTCTTTGAAGCGACACAGGTTTTCTTGTTTTATATCTTCCAGTAAGCGATAGAAGCTTTCTTTGGTAACTGATTCTCCCATGTATCGTGGTAGCGTTGAGGGAGATGAAAAATATTTTTCAACCAATTCCCGGCGACGAAGCTGAGGCAGGTGAGCCAGAAAAATACGACCAGCTGCGGAGGTAAAAGGGGAAAGCTCAGAACCCAGACGGATATTCACGGCGAGAAAGCGACTTGAGTCGAGCCACTTAATGACCAAGGGCACATCGCCGTTCCAAATCGTAACCGTAATAGTTTTATCGAGTTCCTGATGCAGTCTGTCTGCATATTCAAAGACTGTCTGTACCGGGCTCAGATGCTTGAGCGCAGACATGCCTAATCGAACGCTGGTATTTGATAATGAATATTTTGCATTATCCAATTGCGACACATATCCGAGTTTAGTCAGACTAACCAGGTACTTGTGAAGTCGGCTGGGGCTCATTTTCGCCAATTGAGACAATTCTTTTAGTGTTATTGGCGAGCCGTGTTCTGAAATTAATTCTAACACTTCTAGCCCGGTCTCTAAGGAGCTGATTCCTTGTCTCGAGGACACTAATTTGTTTTCTTGCATAGTGAATTTTCTACTACCCGTTAATGGCGGGGCCGGTGAGTATAGTGCGGCCTTTTTCGGCTGCACGTTACTATAAGATCACCGGCATTGACAATACTCGTCAAATTATCATACAAATACTAAACTGCAAGACTCGATTCAATGAATTCCCGGTTTGCATCAAGGGCCTGAGAATCGCCACTAAACTGAACCTTTCCTTTCACAATCAGAATATGCTGTTCGCAAAGCTCATGTAACACCTTGATATTTTTATCCACAATGATGGTGGATACGCCTGTCGCTTTAATTTTGCGTATCACATCCCATATTTCTTTACGGATCAGCGGAGCAAGTCCTTCAGTGGCCTCATCCAGAATCAACAAATCTGGGTTGGTTAGCAGCGCTCTGCCAATCGCAAGCATCTGTTGTTCACCACCTGATAGTTGCGTACCTTTATTAGTCAGCCGTTCCTGTAGTCTTGGAAATACATCCAGCACCTGTTCGTAGGTCCAGTGTTCCTCTCCTCTGGAGTTCTTTCGGGCTGCCATCTGCAGATGTTCTTTAACTGTCAGGTTATGGAACATCCCGCGCCCTTCAGGGACGTAGGCAATATCATTGCGCATGCGTTTCCAGGTGGGTAATGCATCAATGTCCTGACCTTTATATAACACGCTGCCGCTGCGAGGCTTTACAATACCGAGAATGGATTTTAACGTCGTCGATTTACCCATGCCGTTGCGGCCCATGATACTGACGGTCTGGCCCTTTTTAATCTCAAAAGAAACCCCGTGCAGTATATGACTTTCTCCGTAGAGAGTGTGGATGCCGTGAACTTCAAGTATGTTATCCGTCATTATCAGAATACCTCGTCATCGTTGCCCAGGTAAGCTTCCTGAACCAAAGGGTTAGCCCGAATATTGTCAACTACATCAGTGATCAAATGCTGACCATCCACCATCACGGTCATAAGATCTGAAAGCTCAAAGACGGCATCCATATCGTGTTCAACCAACACTATGCAGTATCGTTGTTTTAGCTGTTTCAAAAGTTCGATAATAGTCAGTGATTCTTCATGGCCCATTCCGGCCATGGGTTCGTCGAGTAGTAAGACTTGTGGATCGGTTGCCAGAACCATGGCTATTTCAAGCTGACGTTGTTCACCGTAACTGATGGCGCTGGCGACAGTATCGGCACGGCCACTCAGGCCTACCTGAGCCAAAGCGTCACTGGCAATTTGTTTGATAAACTGACTCGACTGACGAGACTTAAATAAATTAAAACTGCCACCAACCCTCTGCTGTGCAGCAATGCAACAATTCTCCAGACAGGTGGAAGCTTTGAATATATTGGTTTTTTGGAAACTCCGGCCAATACCTTTGCGGCAAAACTGATAGCTCTTTAATCCCGTTACGTTATTGCCTTTATACAGAATGACGCCTTTGGTCGCAGGGTAGGTACCACATAAAATATTGAGTAATGTGCTTTTACCTGCGCCATTGGGGCCAACAATACTATGTAGCGATTTATCGTAAAATTTTATATTAAATTCGTGCAGCGCTTTGAGACCGCCCCAGTGCTTGGAGAGATTTTCTGCCTGTAAAACACATTCACTCATTTGCGTTTCCCCGTTACTAATTTTTCAACCAGTCCGGCAATACCACTTTTCAGGGTTAGCACCATGACGATAATCAGTGAGCCCATCCAGAACATCCAGTACTGGGTCATATGTTCAATACCGTAATGCAGACTTTCGTAAACAAATACGCCTAAAATTGCCCCGAATACTGTGCCCAGACCGCCAAGAATAGCCATGACTAATGCTGATGCGGAGACTTCCCATGACATCATGGTTGGATTCACAAAGCCGTATTGGAGTGAGAACAGATAGCCAGCGTATGCGGCAAG
This sequence comes from Alteromonadaceae bacterium UBA2620, assembly GCA_002339125.1. Classification (GTDB taxonomy): domain Bacteria; phylum Pseudomonadota; class Gammaproteobacteria; order Enterobacterales; family Alteromonadaceae; genus Alteromonas. Next base: position 23,025 of record DDJQ01000007.1, on the reverse strand, counting down.
GGATGATGACAAAACATAGGCGACTAAACGGAAATGAAAGATGTTATAGCCCAGCGCTGTGGCGCGCTCGGGGTTTTCTTTCACGGCATCGATTACACGACCAAAGCGGGATTGAAGCGTAATTTTGAAAAACACATAGCAGTTAAACAGTGACAACAAACACAGGTAATAGAAGTGGGTTTCATTGTCTAAATCGAGGAAATTTAATCCAAATATGCTGGTTTCAGGTTTGAGGTAAATAAACAGCCCATCCAGACCACCATATTCGGTCGAGTCAGCGAAAAAGTAGAACGTCATTTGTGCCAGGGCCAGGGTGATCATAATCATGTAGATCCCACTGGTGCGCAGTACAATTAACCCAACAATTAATGCAATAACACTACTGGCAGCCATGACGTAAAAGGTGTAAATCCAAAAGTTCACCTCTTCATATTCAGGAACCATGATGGCAAACAAGTAACCACCCAGGCCATAAAACATCGCATGGCCAAGGCTGATTAAACCAGTTTTCCCCACCAGATAATCCAATGACATCACGAAGATAGACAAGATCAGCATGGTAGAAATTTTATTAACGTAAAACGTATTCTCATTGAAGAACAAGGGGACACCCAGGGCAATGAAGAAAAACGCGAGAATAAATACTTTTTCAGCTTTGGTAGAAAATACAGACATCGCAATACCTTAACTTTTAAAAAGCCCTTGTGGTTTGAAAATCAGGATCAAGGCCATGAGCAGGTATATGGTCATACTCGACATGCCTGGTAAAAGCACGGAGGCAAAGGTATCAACAATACCCACTAATAAAGCCGCGACAAATGCGCCTTTGATTGAACCCATTCCACCGATCACTACCACCACAAAACAAGAGATAAGCACTCGTTCACCCATCCCGGGTACAAGGCTGACAATTGGCGCAGAAACAATACCTGCCAGTGCAGAAAGCGTGACCCCAACTGCGAAGACAATGGTGAATAACTTACTGATATCCACACCGAGGTTTTCAACCATTTCCCGATTGGACTCGCCTGCGCGAATCATCATTCCGAGTTTGGTGTTATTGATCACGTAGTACATTGCTAACGCGATGCCGATACAAAGCACGGATAAGAACAGCCGGTAAACCGGATATTCCACAATGTCTGTGAGTTGGATTGACGAGGAGAGTAATTCAGGAACCTCTACGCCGAGAGGATCGTTACCCCAGATAAAACTTTGCGCAGCGTTAAAAATAAAAATCAGACCAACCGTAAGCAGCACCTGATCGAGGTGGTCCCGGTTGTACAGGTGAATAATCAGGAATCGTTCTATTATGATCCCGATTATCATCGCAATCACACAGGCAATGATGACCGCGAGCAGAAAACTGTCAGTAGCTGATGCGAAGTAGTACACCAAATAGGCGCCAATCATATACATTGAACCATGAGCAAGATTCAATATACCCATAACACCGAATACTAACGTGAGACCCGATGCAATGAGGAAAAGAAGAAGCCCGTATTGAACACCGTTCAGTAGTTGCACCAGGAAAAGCGACATATCCATAGTAATAAACCTCTAAGAGGAAGCCCGCAGGCTTCCTGAACTAGTGACAACTTATAATTTACAACCACGAGCCGGATCGTTGAGCGCGGCAGCCGCTGTTTTCACTACCATGTTTTCACCGTTTTCAACTTTTCTCAGATAGATATTCTGAATAGGGTTGTGAGCTTTAGAGAAATGAAAACTTCCACGAGGGCTGTCAATTTCGACGCCTTCCATTGCTTTAATTAAGGCTTTTTTATCAGCGGTATTGCCTTTGGTCGCCTCAACAGCCTGAATGATAAGCTGACCGGCGTCATAGCCTTGTACAGCATAAATATCGGCAGGTTTGTCATACAACGCTTTATATTCTGCTCTGAATGCTTTGTTCTTCGGATTGTCCAGCGTGTCAGCATAGTGCAGTGTCGTCATTAATCCTTCTGCAGCATCACCCTGAGCGGTGATTGTGCCTTCGGTTAAGAAGCCTGAACCAATTAACGGAATTTTGCCTTTCAGACCCATCGCATCATAGTCTTTCACAAATTTTACCGAGCCACCGCCGGCAAAAAAGACAAACACCGCATCTGGTTTTATCGACGCAATTTCGGTCAGGTATGACTGAAATTCGGTATTAGGGAAGGGCACAAAAATTTTCTTTACTACCTCACCGCCAGCGTCTTCAAAAGACTCTTGAAAAGCTTCCAGCGATTCTTTACCAAAGCCATAGTTCCAGCTCATGGTCACCACTTTCTTATAGCCCATTTTTACCGCTTCGCTACCCATTGGATAAGCTGTTTGCCATGATGAAAATGAAGTACGGAATACGTTTGGCTGACAAAATGCGCCAGTCGCGGCATTAATTCCAGCGTTAGGAATGATCATGATTGAGTCTTTATTGCGAATAGATTTAATCATTCCCATTGCCACGCCAGAGTGAACCGGACCAATGATAAAGTCGGCATCATCTTTGTCGGTCATCGCTGAGGTTAGCTCTGGAGCACGCGCGGGTTTGGCTTCTGTATCACTGATAATAAATTCAACCTGACGTCCGGCAATCTTATTACCTTTCTCTTTCAATGCCTGTTTTAAACCATTAGTGGCGGCTTCACCCGGGCCTGCATAGACACCACTGTAGGGCAACATGACGCCGATTTTTATCGGTCCTTCTTCGGCATGGGCTGACATTCCTGACAGCAGCGATGCACTCATCATGCTACCTGCCATCGCTATTTTTTTTATCGTACGTTTGTTCAGTATCATTGTTATCTACTCGCATCGTTATTTGTGTGGAGATACCTGATACTAAGCGTTCAAGAAATAGACGCTATCCGGTCAATGCAATGCTTATCCTATCCGTGCAAATCGTTATCAAAATACTTACATTTAATATACAAATCCGGTAAACATGTGACTGGTTGAAACAATCTGGAGTACTTTCAAGCCTTCTCATATAAGGCCTGAGCACAAAAGTAAGGTTGTTCTTAACCAAGTGCGGTCAACGGACCGGAATGTTAACGAACTGAATAAATGTATAGCGGGGATAAGGTGGAACTCAGACATTTACGGTACTTTTGTGTAGTGGCCGATGAACTTAACCTGACACGTGCTGCAGAAAAATTATTCATCGCTCAACCACCGCTTACGCGTCAGATTAAGCAGCTTGAGGAAGAAATTGGTGTGGCACTTTTTGTGCGGGAAGCGCGGGGGTTATCCCTTACGCCGGCTGGCGAATACTTTTTAAAACAGGCTGTTTGTATTCTTGAAAAAGTAGATAATTCGGTAGAAGAAACTCGCAATGTGGCCGATCACGGACGTGTCGTATTTAGCATCGGTTTTGTGCCATCAGTGTTCTATGGGCAATTGCCAAGTTTGGTGCGGCGTTTGCGTCAACGTAGCAATATAGAAGTTGTCCTACATGAACTGAAAACGGCTGAACAGGTTGAAGCCCTTAAAACCGGTAAAATTGACATTGGTTTTGGTCGTATCCGAGTCCCGGATTTAGGATCTGACGTCGAGCAAACAGTGCTGTTTCAGGAGCCTATTGTGGTTGCCTTACCGGCTTCTCATCCGCTGGCCAAACAACCGGTGAAAATGGAAGATTTAGCCAAGTTACCCATTATTCTCTTCCCGTCCGGGCAGGGGCCTAATTTTGCGGATATTTGTTTGGGTCTTTTTGCGCTTAGGGCATTGGATATCAAAGTGACGCAGCAGGTTAATGATTTGCAGACTGCGTTAGGACTGGTGGCGTCAGAAATGGGTTTTAGTCTGGTACCCGAGCAGGTCCGACGCTTAAATCGTGATGATGTGGCATTTGTTCGTTTGGAAGACAAAAGTATCACTACGCCGGTGGTCTGTAGCCGACGCAAGGAAGAAAATTCGGAAACCATGGAATTTGCTTTATCGATTCTTGATGAACTGGTGCAAAATCGCTTAACCGGGCGCTATCCGTGACGGCAATCCGTAACAAGAGTTACTTGGCAATAAAGGCAGACAACCAGCGACGTAAAACTAATACGGCAACGCCAATAATCAAACCCCAAAAGGCAGAAGTCAGCTGGAATATCTCGAAGCCTGATGCGGTTACCAGAAAGGTGCATAGTGCTGCTTCGCGTTCACTCGACTGGGCGACAGAGGTCATCAGCGAACTTTCAATCGCCCCGAGTAGAGCCAGGCCTGCAACGATAGCGATATAGCTGGCCGGAAGTGCCTGAATGATGGCAACCAGGGTCGCGCTGAATAAACCAAACGCAAAAAAGGTGATGGCACCCGCCACCGTACCTGCGTAGCGCTTTTCACTATTGGCATGCGCTTCTTTGCCTGTACAAATCGCCGCAGTAATCGCTGCAAGATTGACTCCATGACACCCAACTAAAGCAAAGATACTGCTTACCAGACCACTTCCTGCAACAATTTGGTTGGCGGGAGGCTGATAACCATCCTGGCGAAGTACTGCCAGTCCGGTAATGAACTGACCACTAATGGCCACTAGAGTGAGCGGAATGGCGACGTTGAGAAAACCATATAGAGTAAACTCAGGTGCTACAAACTCTGGTGCAGAAATGGCCCATTTCAGGCTGTTAAATGCAGTATTACCGGTTACCAGTAAATAGAACAAACCAGCCATCACTGCACAAATGATTGCATACCGGGGATTAATGACTTTAGCACTGACGTAAACGGCCATCATAATGATCCCAAGTGCAGGTTCTACTGCCATCTGGTTAAACAGACTCAGTCCGAACTGAAGCAGGATCCCAGCCAGTAGCGCTGCAGCCAGGGATAAAGGTAAATGCGCCACAATACGCTGAAAAGAGCCGGTAATACCTAGAATCAACAGCAGCAGTCCCGACATAATATAGGCACCCACAGCCTGATTGAACGTCAGGCCGGGTAGTAGCGTAACTAATAAGGCTGATCCCGGGGCGTTCCAGGCGAACATGATGGGCATTTTATAGCGCAAGCTGAACCACAAGCAAAGAATGCCACTGGCAATTGACATGCCCCAAATCCAGGAGGTCAGTTGGACAGCACTCAAACTGGCAGCCTCAGCTGCCTGGAACAGAATAACCAATGGACCAGCATAGCCCATGATAGTGGCGATAATGCCCGCCACTACCGCAGAAACTGACCAGTCGTGTCTCAGGGATGAAAGGTGTTTAAGCGGATTCAGTGAAGCAGACATTCCCATAATATTTGCCTTAACGTAGGATGAGTTTAGCCACAATCTCCGCCGGCGACGGGTAGGATAGTGCCGGTTATATAACTCGCTTCGTCAGAGGCCAGATATAAAATAGCAGAAGCCTGTTCATCCAGGGTTCCGTAGCGATGCATAAAGCTGGTCTCTTTAGTCTGATCAACAATTTGCTGATACCAGATTTGCTCCTGTTCTGATTGTTCAGAGGTATTTCGTGGTGTAACCCGTGGTGGTGCTTCGGTGCCTCCAGGCGCCGTTGCATTAACGCGGATATTGGCCTCTGCGTATTCAAATGCCAGTGATACAGTCAGCGCATTCACGCCACCTTTAGCTGCGGCATAGGGGACCCGGTTAACCCCTCGTGTAGCCACGGAAGACACATTAACTATGGCTCCACCGCCTTGTTTTAACATCGCCGGGAGCACTGCACGGCAACACCACAGGGTTGGAAACAGCGAACGACGCACCTCTTTCTCGACTTGTTCGCTGGTGTATTCAGCATAAGGTTTGGCCCATATAGTGCCACCGACATTATTGATTAATTTGTCGATACGCCCAAAATGCGCCTCAACTTTATCCATTACTGCCTGCGCGCCTTCATAGGTTTCCAGATCAGCTTCAATTGCGATCACATCACAACCTGCGTTACTAAGTTCTTCAGCCACCTTATGTACGTGGCTGGCCCGATCGACCAGTACCAGGCGTGCGCCTTCAGTTGCTGCGCGCGCGGCGACCCGGCAACCAATACCCTGAGCGGCGCCGGTGACGACAATTACCTGATTAAGGAAACGGTCGTTCATGCCGCACTCTCCTGTTTGGGCGTGCTGGGATTGAATTTTTCGTAATAGAATGCATTCGGTTGAGTACCCGATTCGGTGAAATAGTTACGCACGGCATCTACCATTGGCGGCGGTCCACAAAGATAAACATCGGCACTTTCGATTTCAAATGGCACGGCGTCCATATGTTGTGTGACAAAGCCAATGCGTTCGTGGCCGCTTTCCTTATCAACCAGTACCGTCGCAAAATTGACATTTTCAAGTTCACTGGTAAAGGCAGAGAGCTCGTCAAGTTTAACTAAATCAGCTGTACCTGTTACTCCATAAAGTAGAAATACCGGGTGCTCAGTAGGCTCCTTTTTGAGTTGTTTCAACATGGATAACAGTGGCGCAAGGCCCGTTCCGCCGGCGAGCAGTAGTACGGGGCGTTCAACCGCGCGCAGGTAAAAACTACCAATTGGGCCGGTAACAGACATGGTATCGCCTGGTTTTGCCTCGCTGGTTAAGTAAGTACTCATTAAACCATTCGGCACATTTCGAATGAGAAATGATACGTCGGTCTCACCCGGCAAAGAGCTAAAGGAATACGCTCTGGTCTGGTCGGTACCAGGTACTCCCAGGTTGACATATTGACCTGGTAAAAAGCCCAGGGCTTCCGGTAATGTCAGATTGAGCTCTATGGTTGAATCTGACAGGGCGGTTACTCCAGTTACTTCAGCGTCCATTGATTGAGGACCTGAAGAACATAGAGATGAGGCTGCAGGAATGGCTACTACCGCATCGCTACTTACTACCATCTGGCAGGTTAGGATCAAGCCTGACTCTGCTTCGTCGTCGGTGAGTGCTTCATCAATGTACTCATCGCCTAAATCGTAACTACCTTGCAGACAGGTACCTTTGCAGGTGCCGCAAACGCCGTCAGAGCAGTCCATCGGTAATTTGATTTGATGACGGTAGGCGGCATCGAGGACAGTTTCGTCCTCGTTACAGGCAATGACGCGAGTGACACCGTCTTCGAAATTTAATGCAACTTGATAGCTCATACTACCTCCTGTGCTTACAAGTGATAGACATCGATGACCTGATTGATGTAGTCGTTATTGAGAACGACTTTTTTATAAATAATCAGGGGGCTGTCACCAGATGTATCAAGGGTGTAAAAGTTAGTACCGAAAAAGTGACTGGTCTCACGGTAGCGGTGACTTAAAGTATTGAAATTAAAACGCAGTTCGATGGTGCGATCGGTCTGAGACAGAATTTCAATATTTGAGCACTGATGTGTGGTACGAGGTTCTGGCATACTGGCGCCTGAACGTTCGGTTTTTATCCGGTAAACACGATCTTCCAGACCATTTTTGTTTGGATAATAAATCAGAGAAATCTCTTTTTGTGGATCGGTTGTTAACTGGTCATCGTCATCCCAGGCCGGCATCCAGTAAACAACATTCTTGTGGTAACAGGCTAACCATTCTTCCCACTGACGGTCATCCAGTAAACGGGCTTCACGATAGATAAATGCTTTAACTTGTTCAAAAGTCATTGCTAATTCCCCTTATCAGTCTTTTTGAGTCACTGGAATAAACTGGGCGCGCTCGCTTTCAATAGCACGCAACATTTCTTGTTCCCAGTGTTTATGATGATGAATGTACAACCCTTCATCTTCGGGTTTAGCGCCCGTCATTACGGGTTTCATATCGATTTGTTCAGCATATTTGTCACCGCCCTGAATCCAGTGCGCGGCACCCCGGCTCATATCGTTCCACTTCATGCCAGACGCAGCGTAACCTTGCTGACAGCCACGGAACTCTTCCAGATCGTCTGGCGTACCCATGCCGCTAACGTTGAAAAAGTCTTCGTACTGACGCAGACGTTTTGCGCGGTTTTCAGGGGATTCGTTTTTAGGTGCAAAGCAATAAATAGAAACTTCAGTCTTATCGACAGAAATAGGTCGAGTAACCCGGATCTGGGTCGAGAACTGATCCATCAGATACACATTCGGATACAGGCACAGGTTCCGGGTTTGGTTAACCATGGTATCGGCGCGGGCTTCACCGAACTCTTCTTTCAAACGTTCAAACTGCGTGAATACAGGTCGCGCTGACGGATTCGCCAGGCGAGTCCATAACATCATATGGCCATTTTCAAAGGAGTAGAAACCACCTTCACCAGACCAGCTACGGGCATCCACGGCTACCGTCCCGCCCTCTTCGTAGTTGCGATGGCCCATGGTGGATAAATAGTTCCAATGTACGGTACCGACGTGATAACCATCTGCACCATTTTCAGCGGTGAGTTTCCAGTTACCCTCATAGGTATAGGTCGAAGTACCACGCAAAATTTCCAAACCGTCGGGAGCTTGATCAACAATGTTATCGATCACTTTGGTGGTTTCACCCAGATGATCGACTAGATTTGCGACATCTCCATTCAGACTGCCAAACAGAAAACCACGGTAAGATTCAAAGCGGGGTAGTTTTACTAAATCGTGAGAGCCTTCTTTGTTGAATGACTCCGGATAACCGCCTTTCTTTTGATCTCTGGCTTTAAGTAACTTACCAGAATTATTAAAAGTCCAGCCATGGAATGGGCAGGTGAATGAGGTTTTGTTACCACGTTTTCGACGACACAGGGTCGCACCGCGGTGCGAACAGGTGTTCAGTAACGCATTCAGTTCACCGTCTTTGTTACGGGTAATGACGACAGGCTGACGACCAATTGTTGTGGTGAAATAGTCTCCAACCTCAGGGAGCTGACTTTCGTGTGCCAGGAAGACCCAGTTGCCCTCGAAAATGTGCTTCATTTCCAGTTCGAATAGTGTCTGGTCGGTGAAAATGCTGCGATCGCAGCGATAATGTCCCTGCGCTTCATCCACTTCAACTGCACCAGTCACCTGTGCTGTTAACTTATCAAAATTTAAACTCATGGCTGTTACCCTCTGAGAACTTATAAACTAATGTCATTACCCAAGCCTTTGCCTGAGTTATCGATGAATCCGATTGTGACGCTGTGCCCAACTTGATTGGAGTATTAGTTAGGGCTGTTAATGAATCGCGCTATACGATTAATATTTTGTTAAATTAATGATAATTGTTCGGGTTCGCCAATATTGATTTGGTAGGCACCCATACCTGTAGAGTATGGGTGCCGATTGGCAGCTATAATCAGTCAACTTAAAAAGCGTATTTCGCCATTACCTGAAACCTGCTCATATCACCGTCATACCCATCCGCGGTTTCCCGCTTAGCATAGGTGTACTCAGCACCCACTGAAAAAGGTTTTGAGAAGTTATAGATGTAGTTAATGCGAGTGCTGAAAACATCATTTGTGCGTGAGCCGAGCATGCCTTCAACCGTATCGACGTCCAGGGATGAATAGATGATGTTGGTACGGGCATTTTCACTCCATAAGTGACGATAGGCCAGAGTAATGGCGGTTACGTCAATGGCATCAAAATTTCCTTCATCATCAAGGAATACGCCGTTTGCCGCGTTCACGCCGACATAGCGTCCAAGACCAGAGCCGCTGGCAACCTGAATTCTGATGTCATCGCCGTTGCCAAACTTAATTCTCGACGAAACAGAAATGCCAATACCGGTGTCTGAATAGTCCTGCCCACCTGTTTCATAGGCCAATTGGCGGAACAATCCACCTACTTTGAAGTGGCCCCAATCCGTGTTTTTGGTATAGGTCAGGATAAGGTCAGGTACTGAGTTGTCGTCGGTGGTAATTTGCGCTGCGGAAGTCGTTCCTACGGTGGTTTCCGGATTTTCCAGTGCGACTTCAAAACCATTGCTCGTATAACGAATTTGGGACTGGCGGGCAAAGGCAACACCGTCGGTAGTACCTATAAAATCGACTGATTCAACCAACGATCGCAGGTCCATAATGGTCGACCAGGTTTGTCCGATAAGCCACTCTTTATATTTGATAAAAGCATGACGAAGGCGAGGTACGTATGAGTTACTTACCCGTTCATTACCGTCTGATGTAAGCAGAAAATCAAATTCAATCACACCGGTAATAGCGTCTTCATCGTTCACTGGTGTAGTCGTCGTGAATCTGAAACGGGATTGTTTAGCATGGGCATCAAAACGGCCACCAAGATCATCATCTTCAGCACCGGTTTGTACCAACGAAGGAATGTAGATATCGCGGGCCGGACCAATCCCTTCACCATTAGAGTAATCACTGTACATGGCATCGACTTTTAAGTAGCCAGAAAACTTAACATCTGTGTCTGCTAAGGTTGCCGCCTGCGCCGAAGGTAAACAACATAATGCCGCCAAAACGGAAGAGGCGAGCAATGTCTTGAAATAAGGTCTTTGTGTTGAAGTGTTCATTCAGTTCTCCGATAAAAAGTCGCGCCATTCAGATGGCTTTATTAAGCAGAAACACTCTTTTAGGAACATCAGTAAGTAGAGTTGCAGTGTAAATTTTCTGTTATCAGAATGTTTCTGGCGTTAAGAAAGTACTGTGAAGTTTGTTCGTTAACCAATATCAAATGGGTGGGTATTCATACTTTTAAGATATGGCTTGGTTAATTGTTCAGGAATTTTTAATACAAAATTTAATAATTTTATAAGATTCTATATTTATGATTTTTAAAGATATAAATGCCAAATCGGTTACATAAAATTTAAATTGTTTTTACAAGGTGTTGACACTGGATAGGTTGGTTTTTAACATGATGAAAATAATTCACTAAATATGAATTTTGAGGGGTGCCAATGTCATTGAGAGAAGCTCTTAACAGCAAAGCAATATTTCAGCATGAATGCCCTCATTTGGTTTCCGATTATGTCAATGAGCATATTGGCAATCACTCAATTACCTTGCAGGGTCAAAAGACCGGACGAGCGTCGTTATGGCATCGGGCATTGGATCCGGCAATCTCGTTGTCAAAAATTACCTATGGTAGTCGGGTACGGGTGAGATCCCCTGAGCTTCAGGATATTTATCATCTTCAGGTTGTTCTGAACGGCCAGTGTCGCTGGCAGTTAGCTGACAGTGAACGAATGTTGGGACCTGGTGAACTAATGATGCTAAATCCCCAGGAAAACGTAGATCTAACCTATTCTGAAGAGTGCGAAAAAATTATCATTAAAATTCCCCGCACGATTATTACCAATACCGCTATCAGTCATGGAGCGTCGATACCCCGGGACGGGGTGAAGTTCGCCCGGCATGTATTGCATATCAATCAGTTCAAAGCGCTATCGCAGCTGTTAGAGCTGCTATGTCTTGAAGCTGAAAGTGAAGTCGTAGACGTTAATATGCATACGCCGTATCAAATATTGTTGGCCAATAAACTGTTATCAATGTTTAACAGCAATGTGGATATTCACGGTAGCTACGATATGAATGTACGGTGCTTCGAGATTATCGACAGCTATATCCAGGACAACATAAAGAAAGATGTCAGTGTTGAAGAGCTGGCTTCTGTTAGCAGGGTAAGTAAACGCACCTTGTATAACTTGTTCGCTAAATATCGCTCGATTACACCAATGTCATATATAAAGCAGAAAAAACTGTCAGAAGTCCGCCGTCTGTTGCAAACCAAAGAGGGCGCAATTCGGAATGTCACTGAAGTTGCAATGGATTACGGATTTATTCATTTAGGCCGTTTCTCTGGCGACTATAAAAAGACCTTCGGTGAATTGCCGTCAGAAACGTTGAGAAAAACAATCGTTGCTTAGCGTCTGGTGTTAAACGTCGTGAAGCGTCTTAACAATCTCCTTATCACCTTGCAAAAAGCGCATTGCTTCATCCGCCGTGTAGAAAAATTTACCGGGGGCGAGCACGTCAAAAATATCAGTGAGTTTAAGCTGATCCCGGATCATCCCTTTGACATCAGAAAGGTGCAGGGTTATTTTAGCTTCCCTCAAATTATCAATCAGTCTTTTAAGGCTTTCCGGGGCGGTTTCATCGATGGAACTGACAGAGCTGAATATCGACAACTTGCCGAGAAACTGAAGCCTTAATCAGCATTTAATGTGCGTAATTTCAGTTATGTAAAACGTCGCTAGAACCAATTAATTAGTTACAAACAAATTGCACAACATCTGTGTATATCTATAAGACCTTACAAAGACAGAAACAGTTTTCTTTGGATGAAAATTCATTTATGGTGTAAAAGTGAGTCAATTACGCATCAAAAGGGGAACGTGAATGGCAAATCGTCAAAGTATAAGTCTAAGCGAGCCTAATGCTGAATGGCTCAAATTTCAGGTGGAAAGCCAGGAATATGCAAGCAACAGTGAAGTGATAAATGATTTAATACGCCAGCGCCGTAAGCAAGAAAATGAAGAATTAACCCGCACGCGCGCCTTGCTTATTCAAGCAGAGCAGCGACTATCTTCTGAAGGCTATAGCAATTTATCCGTTGAAGATATTAAAAACGCCGTATTAAAAAATAAAGTTTAGCTTATGCCTGCTTATCAACTAACGCCTGATGCTGCGGAAGATATTGAGCGGTTATTCTTGTTCGGAATTGAACGGTTTGGTGTTAAGCAAGCAACGAAGTATATTGATGGGCTGGAAAAACGTTTAGTAGACATAGCGAAATCACCCGAAACATACCCGTCAGTTGAGCAAATACGCATAAACTACCGGAGAAGTGTTTATGGGGTACATTCGATTTTTTATCGGGTAATTGACTCGCATTCTGTTGAAATTACCCGTGTTATTGGGCGAGAGCATTTAGATAGTCTGTAGCTTTAATTGTTCTAAAAATTTAAGCAAATTAATCGCAGCTGTCTTTATCGCTTTGCAAAAAGCGCATTGCTTCATCCGCCGTGTAGAACAATTTACCGGGGGCGAGCACGTCCAAGATATCAGTCAGCTTAAGCTGATCCCGGATCATTCCTTTGACATCAGAAAGGTGCAGGGTAATCCCTGATTCCCTTAGATTCACAATCATCCTTTTGATACTTTCCAGCGCGGTTTCATCGATGGAACTGACGGAGCTGAATAACAACACTACATGCTCTAGTTCCCGGTCTTCATTACAGCGGTTCATTATGTGGTCTTCAACGTGTTTCACATTGGCAAAATACAGGCTCTCGTCAATGCGCAAAAACACCGCATTAGGCAGGGTTTCTACATTGAGCCGCGTAATATTTCTGAAGTGGCCATTGTCGGCACGACCGACTTCGGCTATATGCGGTTGACTCGAGCGTTGAATAAACAGCACCAGTGAACAGCCAATCCCGGCCCAAATTCCCCATTCAACCCCGAGCAATAAGGTGGCGGCAAACGTTACTAACAGGCTAATTGCATCAGCGCGATTAAACCGCCAGCACTGACGGATGTTTTTGAGTTCTATCATCGGCAGGACTGACATAACAACGATGGCACCCAAAACAGCTTGCGGGAGATAATAAAAGTAGGGTGTAAGAAACAACACGGTAATGAGTATTACTATTGCCGAAACCACATTGGCTATTTGGCTAACCGCGCCGGAGGCAAAATTGACCATAGAACGGCTCACACTACCAGCAAGTGACAAGCCACCCATGAATGCGGCACCAATATTGGTTGCCCCGAGGGCGAGGAGTTCCTGATTGGCATTAACTCTCTCATGATTTTTGCTGGCCAGGGTTGAACCAGTGGCAATGCTGGTTAAAAAGCAAATCAGGGCGATTGAAAACGCGGGTAGCGCCAGGACCTCCCACAAATTGATATTAATCAGTGTCCAGTTAAATGAAGGTAAAGTAGCCGGAATACTGCCCAGCACTGACACTTCCTGCTTCGTATTAAGCGAAAAAATACTCACTACAACAGTGCCGATGATGACCACGATAATCGGTGCTGACTTACTAGCCGCCAGTGAAAGCGGCGCCGGGAAATGACATTTTTGGGCGATAACAGGCAGGAAATATTTACCTGACCATAGCAAAACAAAGGCCATACCACTGAGTGAAAGCACGGTGAGATTGATTTGGGCTAAATGCACAGGAAGGTATTTGAGAGTCTGCGTAAATGCCATGCCTCCAGGCGTGTGGATACCCAAAATCAGGTGTAGCTGACTAACGGCAATCACTAACGCCGAGGCACTGGTGAAGCCGGTAATCACTGGCCGGCTGATAAAATTAGCAAAGTTACCCATTCGTAACGCGCTCAATAGCGTGAGAATAAGACCCGTAAGTAAAGCCAGGTTTACTGATACCTGTAAATATGCCTGAGGTGTCTCCGGTGCCTGTTTAGCGATAGCAGAAGCAACCATCAGGCTTATTAACGCGGCCGGGCCGACCACAAGTGTGCGACTGCTACCCAGCAATGCATAACAGAGTAACGGTAATAATGAACTGTACAAACCATATTGCGCTGGTAACCCGGCAAGCTGAGCATAGGCCATTGTCTGTGGTACGGCGATAAAAGCAGTGATACACCCTGCCACCACGTCACTAACAAAGTGTGCGCCAGTATATCCTTTCATTTTCTGCAGCAAAGGAATGGTGAGCATTTTCAAGAGTTGTCATCCTGTTTAAAGCGCGAGTGCTGAACGGTTGTTTCTAGCTATGTAAACCATACTATAAAACATGGTATACAATAATGTCGACATTGTTTAGGGCGGTTGGTATGCTGGTATTTTTGGCAGGTTGAACACGATAAAACTCATGAAAAAAGAAAGGGCAATGAGCTGGCAAATGGCGTTGATGCCTATCGTGGCAACCATGGCTATCCTGATGTATCAGGTATTGGTTCTGAAAGGGCCGCCGCATATTCCATTAATTTTAGGGATTGGCATCACCGCTTTATTTGGTATTGCCCGGGGTAACCGCTGGAGCGAATTACAACAAGGAATGGTGGATAACGTCGCCGCATCGATTCCCGTGCTGGGGATCTTTATGGTAGTTGGCATGACCATTGGTACCTGGATTGCCTGCGGGACAGTACCGATGCTAACCAAACTTGGTTTGGTGATCCTAGTGCCTGATCTGTTTTTACCCATGGTCTGTGTCATCTGTGCGTTTATTTCTGTTTTTACCGGCACTTCCTGGGGCACCGTCGGTACAATTGGCCTGGCACTGCTTGGGGTGGGTGAGAGCATGGGGATCCCTAGTTACCTCACTGCGGGGGCAATTGTGTCAGGCGCCTGGTTTGGCGATAAAATGTCACCACTTTCGGATACCACGAATTTTACTGCGGCAATCACTGGTACCAATTTATACGCACATATTCGCAATATGTTGCCCACCACGATTCCGGCAATGGTGATAGCGCTGGCGCTTTATTCTTATTTGGGATTGCAATCCGGGGCGGGTGAACTGGATCGTCAAACCATTAACCTGCTCGAACAAACCCTGAATGATACTTTTTATTTTCATCCCCTTTTGGTATTACCTATGGTTGTGATTGGCCTGACTATCTGGCGCAAGCTGGATCCTATGCCTGGCATTTTCCTTGGGGTTATTACCGCAGCCGTTCTTGCTTACTGGTTACAGGGAGCATCTATCGCCGATATTTTTAAAGTGATGATGTCAGGATACGAGAGCCAGACGGGTATCCCGCAAATTGATAAGCTGCTCTCTAAGGGCGGCATCATGTCGATGACCTGGGTGATCACTCTCATTATGATCGCCATGGCTTTTGGCGGTGTATTGGAAAAAACAGGCTGTTTTGATGCCATATTGCAGGCGCTGGTCCGGGTTATAAAAGGCCGGAAGGCGCTGGTATTTGTCACGCTTTTTTCTGCGCTGGGATTTAATTTCGCCAGTAATGCGTTTATTGCTTATACCATTCCCGGCCGCATGTTTTCACCGGTATTTCGCGGGCAGGGGCTGTCTACAGCGAATGCATCCCGTTTGTTGGAAGATGGTGCAACTATGAGTGCGCCGTTGATTCCATGGAATACCGGGGCGGTGTTTGTTTCTTCTACCTTAGGTGTTCCCACTTTGTTATACGCTCCCTGGGCCTTCGCTAACTGGATTGCGCCACTAATAGATTTAGTGTGGGGGCTTACAGGTTGGTTCATGCCTAAGGTTAGCGACACTGAATTACAGTACTGGCAGGAAACGCAGGCCCCGGTCCTGCATGAACAGCAGCTTATCCCGGCGTCACGGGTCAAGCTTATTGAATTAATTAAACACTAGCACAGGGTTAGTCCCCAGCAGTTTTCACAAGTTTATTCACTGGAGAGAAAAGTGAGCGCGGAGAATCAGAAACATATTCCTTCAACCCACGATAGTGAACACGATGAACGTAACGACAACCTGAAAATCTACGTCGATGGCGAATTGTTGCCGAAGCAGGATGCTAAGGTTTCGGTATACGATAGTGGCTTTATGATGGGCGATGGCGTGTGGGAAGGCATGCGTTTGTACAAGGGCAAACTGGCGTTTGTTGATGAGCATCTGGAACGTTTATACGAATCGGCCTATTTCCTCGATATCGACATTGGTGTTTCTCGGGATGAAATGAAAGCGATTCTGAAGTTAACTCTGGACGCTAATAATATGTCTGACAACGCTCATGTCAGATTGATGGTCAGTCGCGGTCGCAAGACCAAGCCCTTTCAGGATCCGCGCCTGAGTCAGTTTGGTTCTACCATTGTCGTTATTGCCGAGCACAGTGTGGTGCGCGAGGATACTGCAAATACTGGCGTAACTCTAGCCACCGTGCCAATTGTGAGGGGCTTGCCAACTACTCAGGATCCTAAACTAAACAGCCACTGTAAACTCAACTGCATAATGGCGCTCAATCACGCATTAAAGGCGGGGGCTAACGAAGCTCTGATGCTTGATCCTCATGGGTTTGTGAACACCTCTAATTCATGTAACTTTTTTATTGTTCGTAAAGGTGAAGTGTGGACGTCAACCGGGGATTACTGCATGAACGGGATCACCCGTAAAAAGGTCATTGAGGTTTGCGAAGAAAATGGAATCCCAATTCGGCTTAAGAATTATTCCCTGTATGAAACCTATTCTGCTGATGAGGCGTTCTTAACCGGGACCTTCGGAGGCCAAACGCCTGTGATTGAAATTGACGGGCGCAAAATTGGTGATGGTAAACCGGGGCCGGTAATGCAGAAAATCAGGGCGCTGTATAAACAAAAAATTGTTGATACCGCGACAATGTAAACACCGTTAATAACAACCAAAGTACTTTTATGGCCAGTCAAAGTTCCACGCCAAAAGTGTCCAGTGCACTGGCGATATACGAAAAAATTCGCGAAGAAATACTGTCGCTTACTATGTCGCCAGGGGCAATGATTGATGAGATCAGTATTGCTAAGCGTTTTGATGTGTCCCGTTCGCCGGTGCGGGAGGCGTTTATCCGCTTGGCCTCTGACGGTCTGATAAAAACGTTGCCGAATAAAAATTCCCAGGTGGCACCGTTAGAAATAGAAGACTTTCCTCGCTATATCGATGCCCTTGATTTAGTTCAGCGCGCGGTCACTCGACTGGCTGCGATTCATCATACGGCAGAAGATTTAGCCGAGATAAAGAATCGTAATGATTTGTTCAAACAAGCGGTGGAAACCCGTGATCCGCTTAACATGATCGACACCAACTTTGAATTTCATCTGGCGGTGAGTCAGGCGTCACACAATAAATACTTTACTCATATGTATACCCGGCTGCTCAATGAAGGCCGTAGAACTCTGCGAATCTATTACCGCTCATTTAATGATAACCCGCCACCGCAGATGGTTGGCACTCATGATGATATTATTGAAGCTATAGAAAAGCGGGATGCTGAAGTGGCAGACCAGTTGGCTCATGATCATACTATTCAGCTAAGTGATGGGTTTATCAATTACCTGAGTAAGCATTTCACCACCGACATGAAATTTTACTAAAACTAGGGCGTGTTGATCTTTGCTGTACATTTTTGCAGCAGTCCATAGCTGGCAAGTGTGCGCCATTTAGGCAAGGCGACTGTTTGCAGGTCTAGTGGGTCTAAATCAAAAACAGTCAACGCAGAATAAATGATGCACACTTGCCGGTTACCGGGCGCTGCCCGAAGGGGGCGTCATGAAAGCATTTTACTCTTTGTCACAGCCCTTTGACTTAGAACCACTAGGCCTGCAGGGCAGTTTCGCGATTAAAATGCTTTCATATAGACCAAAATTCGTACAGCAAAGATCAACACGCCCTAGAGTGCAGGGCAGGCTAATTGCCCTGTTTATTATTAGTGTCGTGTGTAACTTTCTGGCAGTTAGCCGTGCGGCTGATTGAAACCGCACGAAAGGGCTTAATCTTCCCGCTTGTCGGATTTTGGCTGATCCAAAAACTTAATAGCCTTATCAATAGCATACTCTACGTTCATTTCCATTTGTTGGCGTTCGCTTTGTGGCAGATAAAAGGCCATATCCACTTCGTAGCGAATGTAACGGGGTGGCACCTGATTTAGCGCCAGGCAACATAAGTCTGCTAAATAATCACTCGATTTAGTCTTATCGAGTCCGAGGTCGGCAATTCTCTCTAAAACAAGGTGCTCATAATAATTGTGGATATCATCATCTAACTTCACGGTATTTTCCTATTTTTTCTTCGCACTACTCATTTATAGCGTTTTTCACGCACTTGTCGAGTTTGATAATTCGAAATGCAGTGAGTAGTTCTCATCAGCTTATATTTAAAGAGACT
This sequence comes from Alteromonadaceae bacterium UBA2620, assembly GCA_002339125.1. Classification (GTDB taxonomy): domain Bacteria; phylum Pseudomonadota; class Gammaproteobacteria; order Enterobacterales; family Alteromonadaceae; genus Alteromonas. Next base: position 4,435 of record DDJQ01000007.1, on the reverse strand, counting down.
TGTAACGCCCGCTGCAAGTGGCTTATACCGTCATTTTCTATCAAATATGAATGTAAATTAGTGGTGATCTCATGGTGTGAGAATAACAGGTGTGCTTGTTTTTTTGAGCGTGGAAAGGCTGATTGAGGAGCAAGCTCCTTAGTTTTTAGTCTTTTTAATTGGAATGAGACTAATTGCAAGAATTGGCGGTTAAATTACATCTAATCATACTTTGTTGATCATTGAACGTCTCCGTTGTAACCAGGTTGGGTGATTTGTGTTGTGTAAGCGTAATTTAATGTCAGTGTTTGAAAATAAATCGTAAACAATTGATTATAAAGATATAATTTACAAAATGTTTGCACTCCCTGAATTGAGCCTGCTTCAATTCACTAGGTAAGATGACGTTGGGATTGTTCCCACCTAAACGCAATAAGTCGTATAAAAAACGACATGTTACCTAACGAGCCTTCAGGGCTCGATTGGTCCAGGGAGAATATAATGTTCAATATGAAGAAAAGCGTCGCTGCACTGGCTGTAGCCGCTACACTCGGTATTTCTGCGAACGCGTACGCGGGTAATAATGACGGTGGTATCGTTGTTAGTGTATCTGACAGCGCTGAAATGCCATTGTCAGATGTATCTGTTGTTATTCGTAATACTGAAACCGGTTTTAGTCGCTCGGTAAGCACCGATGGCGACGGTAACCTGCGGGTTGGTCTGCTACCTGTAGGCACTTACGAAATCGTTGCTAATAAAGATGGCTTCGACGCAGTTACACTCGGTTCTGTCACCGTTAAAATCGGTCAGAACACCAACGTATATTTAGTTCTTTACCCAGATAACGTTGAAAAGATTTCAGTTACCGGTACAGCTATCGCGTCTATCGATTTTACCTCCACAGAGTCTGCGTTAAATATCAGTGCAGTGGAATTGGAAAGGCTACCCGTCCCTCGAAATGTAACTTCCGTGGCGTTACTTGCGCCGGGTACGACCGAGGGTGACAGTCGTTTTGGGAATGGTAATACAGTTTCATTTGGTGGTTCTTCCATTGCAGAAAACCAGGTGTATATTAACGGTCTGAATGTTACTAACTTCCGTAATGGTGTTGGTTTCAGTAATCCACCGTACGATTTTTACGACCAGTTCCAAATTAAAACAGGTGGTTATTCAGCTGAGTTTGGTCGCTCAACCGGTGGTGTAATTAACGCGGTTGTTAAATCTGGTACTAACGAATTCCATGCCGGTGTAAATGCTTATTTTATTCCATCTGATTTGCGTGAGTATCGCCCCTCTGTAAAAGACGCCGATGGTAACTATGTAACATATCGGGAAAACGATAAATCCAGCAGTACAAATTATAATATTTGGACTTCTGGTGCATTGATTGAAGACAAACTGTTCTTCTATGCCATCTATAATCCTCGTTCAGTAGAAAGCACCACTGACCGAACGTTATCAGATGGAGAATTAAACAAAGAAAGTGATGACTAAATATTCTCCACCACAACCACCGAACCATCCACCAGCATACCAATGGCAACGGCCATTCCGCCCAGAGACATCAGGTTAGCAGATATTCCCAACATGCTGAGCATGGCCAACGCCAATCCGATCGACACCGGGATAGAAAGCAACACCAATACCGTTGCCCTCACGCTTAACAGAAACAATGCCAGCACAATGACAATGAACATAAAGGCCAGTAACAGGGCTTTTACTACAGTATCTACCGCCTGTTTAATCAGATCCGCCTGGTCGTAATAGGGTTCAAAGTGAACGCCCTCGGGCAGTGCTCTAGCAATTAAATCCAGCCGGGCATTAATGCCTTCGATTGTGGCATTGGTATTAGCCCCCATGCGTTTTAACACCACGCCGGACACCACCTCGCCGCGATTGCTGATACTGCCATCGGGGTGCTTCATTGTCATAGTGACCGCCCCCTGGCGTATCTCGCTACCGATCCGTATCTGAGCCACGTCACCCACAGTCACAATGGCCGACCCGGCGGTTTTCAACGGTATTTGTTTTAGTTCCTCTAGCGCTTGCTGATCTGAGGACAGCCAGCCAGTACCGCGGATCACCAGTTGTTCAGGCCCACGCTGCATATACCAGCCGCCAGCATTGTTATTATTGCGGGATAAAGCATCCACCACGTCCTGCTGGGTCAGGTTATAAGACAACAGCCGGTTGGGATAAAGATTTACCTGATACTGACGCACATAGCCGCCAAACGACAGCACATCGGTAATGCCATCAACCGGCATTAACATCAGCTTGATGAGGTAATCATTGAGACTGCGTAATGCCATGCTGTCGAAACCTGAGTCCGGTTCGGCAATCAACAAATATTGATACACCTGGCCAAGACCCGAGGTGTTGGGGCCAATGGCAGGCACTCCAACCCCCTCAGGGATCATTCCGGCGGCTACCTGCAACCGTTCAAATACCAGTTGCCGGGCAAAGTAAATATCCGTACCTTCCTTAAACACCACGGTAATGCCGGATAACCCGGTTTTGGAGATTGAACGTACCTCCTCAACATCGGGCAGCGCATACATTACCGCTTCGATGGGATAGGTAATCAGCTGCTCTACCTCTTCGGCTGCCAGCCCCGGCGCTTCGGTATTAATCGCTACCTGAATATTGGTGACATCCGGAAAGGCATCAAGATTGAGGCGCGGGATCATCAGTGCAGCCATCACACACAGCCCCACAAGCACCAGTAACAATACAAAGCGCAGCTTCACCGCGCGGCTTATTAACCATGCAAACATCATAAGCCCCTGTTAATGGTTATGTGGATCAAAACCGCCCTTGGCGATTTCCGATGCAACAAAAAAGGCCCCGCGACTCACATAGGTCTGGCCGGGCTTAACACCACTTATAGCCTGCCAGTCACCGTATTGCGGCCCGAGTGTCACTACTTGCGGGAGCAAATCGCCGTCGTCGTCAGCGATAAAGATTTGCCATTCGCCCTCAGCATCGCGCATCAGCGCCGACTGAGGCACCGCCAGGATGGCGTCGGTTTGCGAGCCATTAAAGTAAATATCGACAAACATACCGGAGTGAAAACGATGGTCCTGGTTATCCAGTTCAAGGCGCACTGTACGCGTCCGACTCACCGGATCGATAGTGTGCGACTCCTGGATAACCGTACCAATTGCTGCAATATCGCCTACTACAACACTGGCCTGATCGCCCGGCTGTAAATGCAGGTCATCCTGGGCCGACAAGCGGGCTTCGACCCATAGATGCGCCTCATCAGACAGCAGCATCAATGGCTGGCCAGGCTCAATACGTTGGCCCTGATTGAACTCATCGGTCATGATAAGACCCGGCGTTTGTGCCGTAAGCGTATATTCTCCCAGCGGGTAATTAGTGTTTTGCTCTATGCGGGCAATGGTAGCGGCAGATAAGCCCAGCGCCTGTAAACGCCGATTGGCGGCATTGTATTCGGTTCGGGCACTGACAAAGCGCTTTTCACCCACCGCACTCTGCCCGAGTTTACTGACCCGCTGCCACTCCACATACGCCTGCTGGAGCTGACTCTGCGCAGTGATCATCTCTTCACTGAACAAGGTAACCAATGGCTGACCTGACTTCACTTTTTCTCCCAGTGCGGCATGGCGCGCAGTCACCACAGAACTGACCCGGGGCGACACAATATAGCTGCGATAGCCATTTACCTTGATTTCGCCCGGCGCATAAACCTGTTCACTGAGGGTCATGGGTTGCAGCGTTTCAAGGTGAATATCGGCCGTTTGTCGTTGCCCGTCACTGAGGCTCACCGTAGTGGTTTCACCTTGCTCGTCGTGGCCGTGTTCTTCGTCGTGACCATGGGCCTGCTCTTCAGTGTGTGCTGCGGTTTCGTGTTCTGCCTCATGGGCATGATCATGCTCCTGGGCTTGTGCAACAGAAGAGTAAAACAGGGCAGTGATACTCAGCACCGCCAGATAATTGTGTAAATGTGACATATTACTGCTCCCGGGAAATTAAAGAGGAAACCACATCCGCCAGCGCGGCGGTGATATGCAGATAAGCAACGTAAGTTTGCTGGTAGTTTTTTTGCAGCGTCAGGCCAGCCTGCATGCCATCCCTGAGTTGTTGCACCTGCCATTGATAGTCTGCAAGACTAAGATCGCCCTGCGCATATCGTTGCTGAAGTACTTCAACCTGCTCTGTCATTTCGTTATCGTGCAATGCCTGCCATTGCTCAAAACGCAAACGGGTTTGCTGTAGTAGTTCGGCCAGGTTACGCACTGCTTCACGGGTATCGAGCATTTGCGCGTGCAGGCGCTCTTCGCTGGCCAGCGCCAGTTCTCGGGTAGCAAGGGCGACTTCATTAAAGTCATTGCGAAACTGAACAGGCACAGACACGCTGACAGAAAACAACGACTCTCCCTCCTGACGTCCGACACCAAATCCCACATTGGGGTTCTAGGGATTTTCCCCT
>DDJQ01000117.1 GCA_002339125.1 Alteromonadaceae bacterium UBA2620 | reverse complement strand
TTAATCCGAACATAGCCTTTAAAAATTGCCCTGCGAAATCAAAGATAGCGGTAGAATCAGTTTCACGGATAAAAATGCTAAACAATAACAACAACTTTTATTAAACGACGGACGAATTAATATGCGCAAAGCACTGCAAAAAACATTTGCCCTCACCGCCCTGGCCAGTTCACTTCTTTTCGCTGGCTGTTCAGAGCCACAGTCACCGCAATCAACAAACCAGGCAACGGCGCCCGAATTGCTGGTTGATGACAGTCGTCTGGGGATCTATCACCAGGTCCCGCTAACGGCTGATTTATCTCACTTGAGTGATAATCAAAAACAAATGCTCAGCAAGCTGATAGACGCCTCTGAAATCATGGACGACCTGTTCTGGAAGCAGGCCTTTTTTGGCGATAAAAAAGCATTTCTGCAGCAGTTTAGCGATGAGGAACTCAAAGCTTTTGCGGCCATTAACTATGGCCCCTGGGACCGCTTAAACGGTGATGCGCCGTACCTGAGTGGCTACGGCGAAAAAGCCGCCGGCGCTGAGTTTTACCCTCAGGACATGACCAAAGCAGAGTTCGCAGCGGCCGAATTTGCCGATAAAGATGGCCTCTACTCGGTGGTCGAACGCACTGAAAACGGCGATTTAACTGCCACGCCCTATTCTGAGAAATATCAGGCAGAACTGACAAAAGCCGCAGCTTTACTCAAAGAGGCATCTGAACTGGCAGATAATGAGACCTTCGCAAACTACCTGAAACTGCGTGCCGAAGCCTTACTGAGCGACGATTACTACGCATCGGACATGGCCTGGATGGATATGAAAACCAACCCTATTGAGCTGGTGATTGGCCCCATCGAAACCTATGAAGACCAACTCTATGGCTATCGCGCCGCCTTTGAATCTTATGTACTAATCAAAGATATGGCGTGGAGCGAGCGATTAGCAAAATATGCTCAATTCCTGCCTGAGCTACAAGAAGGATTGCCAGTCGATGAGGCCTACAAGCAGGAAACGCCTGGATCGGATGCCGATCTTAATGCTTATGATGTGATTTATTATGCCGGGCACTCAAATGCCGGTAGCAAAACCATCGCCATCAACCTGCCCAATGATGAGCGGGTTCAGCTTGCTAAAGGCACCCGCCGCCTACAGCTGAAAAATGCGATGCAGGCCAAGTTTGATCATATTCTTAAGCCCATTTCAGAGGTCCTAATTGCCCCTGAACAACGCGAACACATTACCTTTAACGCCTTTTTTGCCAACACCATGTTCCACGAGGTGGCCCATGGTCTGGGGATCAAAAACACTATCACCGATAAAGGCACCGTTCGGGCTGCACTTAAAGAGCACGCCTCGGCACTGGAAGAAGGTAAAGCCGATATTCTGGGTCTGTACATGGTCCAGAGCCTGTTGGAAAAAGGTGAAATAACCGAGGGCATCCTGGAAGATTATTACGTTACCTTTATGGCGGGGATCTTCCGTTCAGTGCGCTTTGGTGCATCCAGTGCCCACGGCAAGGCCAATATGATTCGGTTTAACTATTTCGCCACCATGGGCGCTTTTGACCGCAATGAAGACGGCCTGTACAGCGTAAATATGGATAAAATGTCGGAAGCGGTTTCTTCCTTATCGGAGCTTATCCTTACTCTGCAAGGCAATGGCGATTACGATGGCGTAGCTGAGCTGGTTGCGGATAAAGGTATTATTAAGCCTCAACTGGAAGCCGATCTGGCCCGATTAAAAGCGGCCAGTATCCCGGTTGATATTGTGTTTAAGCAAGGTAAATCACAACTCGGTTTATAAGAAAAAACCTGGCACTTATATTCATCCCGGTAGTTGTAAATCTACCGGGGTGATATATCGTCCGCGTTCAGGCAGACAAGGAACACAGTCTGCTATTTAACATCTGGCCTGATCATTCGGGCAGTTTTCATCTGACAAGGAGTTCTGTATGAAACAAATCGTTGCGCTATTTCTACTCGCAATGTCGCTTTATTATATCTATTTAGTGCAAGTTGTCCGGGAGGCCGTTCGGGTTTTGCAAACCGGTAGCCTGGAAGGCAAAGAAATTATTCTGCTGGCGGTAACCATTTATTTAGGTGTTAAATGCTGGCGACAAAGGCGGTCGTACCAGGTTATCGGTATGGCTGATGACTTTACACCGGCACTTAAAACTGCATTAACGCATAACCAGCTGAATTATTGCGAACAACCCGGAATCATCAAAGTGCCAGCCCTACCCGGAGCCATTGGTTATCAATCCAAGGATTCTAAAAAAGAAACTCTGTTTAATTTTAAGGGCAGTTTTTCAGCTACGACAATCATTAACGTTATTCAACAGCTCGAACAGTACTTCACGACACACCCTTTCACCATTAATAAAAAATCAGCATATGAAATGTGCGGATTGGGCATGATATCACTGACTATTTCACTTGCTTTGCTGTTCTACTGACTATAAAACGGCCTGGAATATCGACCTGGAGTATCCGCAGGTGACGCTAGTTCAAAACTGGTATGAAGGGTAGATTCAAATAAGACAGTTTTTGGAAGTTGAATGCCTGAACAGGTGTGCTTTTACAGCCTACGATTGCACGATGGAGATCCCGGATAAGTACTACGTACTTTCCGGGATGACAGGGTATTTTGTGGTCCCAAAAATCATCGTCATACCGGCCCACGAGCCGGTATCTTCTGATAAGGCTATTGACTGATAAACAACCTGCTTTTTATTTGGTTCTTTGTATTGCGAAATACTGAGGCCGGGCAGATTAAGTAAAAGCGTAGAGGCGTCATGGATGACGGCTCCGGCCAGTGCGGGCAGGACGCCCGCTCTGGCCGATAGGTTTTACCTGCCCGGTCTCAGTATGCTACTTCGCGATTAAAGAACTGGGGGTGTCCAGAGGGGAGCCACCTCCCCTCTGGGTGCAGTCGGCACCCCGACAAAATGTGGAGAAATGGGGAATGATTAGCCCCTAACTCAGGCCGAATTACCCTCGCTACTGCCTCAATCCGTCATCCCCGCATGCTTCTAGCGGGGATCTCCGGAAAAGGCTGGCAGGTTGTTATTTTATTAACGCGTATCGGTGCTGTTTTAAACTCTACGATTGTATGATGGGGGTCCCGGTCTTCGCTGAGCGAAACCGGGATGACACATAGGCCCCGGATAGCGCCTGTGGCGCTTCGAAGGATAACAAACGCGCTACCGTTTGGATTAGTCAGCCTTTTCAGGAGATCCCGGATAGCGCCTGTGGCGCTTCCGGGATAACAAACGCGATACTGTTTAGATTAGTCAACCTGCTCAGGAGATCCCGGATAGCGCCTGTGGCGCTTCCGGGATAACAAACGCGATACTATTTAGGTTAGTCAGCCTTCTCAGGAGATCCCGGATAGCGCCTTTGGCGCTTCCGGGATAACTTCGCGCTTAGGCGCGAAGTTACTCTAAATGCTTGGGTTTATCTGTGTACGGCGGCCAGCCCATCATTTTCCCGGCCAGAACATGTAAATGAATGTGGTAGACCGTCTGGCCACCAAACTCATTGCAGTTCATTACCGCCCGGTAACCTTCTTCGGCAAAGCCCATATCATGAGCCAGTTTGGCTGCAACCGTATAAAGGTGACCAACCAGCGCTTCATCTTCTTCGGTGATGTCATTCATGGTGGCAATCTGCTTTTTAGGGATGACTAAAAAGTGGATCGGTGCCTGGGGATTGATATCTTTAAAGGCTAACGCCTTGTCGTCTTCGTACAGAATCTCAGCCGGGATAGACTTATCAATAATCTTATCAAAAATAGTTTCAGCCATTTGTTATCTCCATCAAATCGATACAGGGCTTACCAGAATATAAAGGCAATCAGCACGGCGCCTAGTAATAGCCGGTATATCACAAACGGTAACATACCAATGCGGCTAATCCAGCTCAGGAATAAAAAGATACACAGATAGGCACTGACAAAGGAAAAGCCTGCACCGTAAATTAATGCCAACCAATCCACGGCTTCGTTTGCCTCGAGCAGGTCTTTTACTGCTAGTAATCCGGCTCCGAGAATCACCGGAATAGACAGTAAAAACGAAAAGCGCGCCGCACTTTCCCGATTTAAGCCCAACATTAAACCCGCTGTCATCGTAATGCCTGAACGGGATGTACCCGGAATTAATGCCAGCATCTGGGCCAGACCAATAATAATGGTCTGACGCAGTGTCAGTTGTTCCAGCTTCTGCACATGTTTAGCTTTTACATCGGCGTACCACAGTAGTAAGCCAAACAGGATTGTCGTGGTAGCAATTACAGCAGCACTGCGAGCATGGGTTTCGATCAGGTCTTTCAGTAAAAAGCCGGCGATTACTGCCGGTATAGTGCCAATTACCACAAACCAGGCAAGCTTGCTGTCGGTGGTTTGTTGTTTGCTAAATCCATGCTTAAAGAAGGCCCCTGTCATTTGCAGGATGTCATTACGGAAGTAAATCATTACTGCCAGTAAACTGCCCACGTGCACAGCTACATCGAATGCCAGGCCCTGATTACGCCAGCCGAGCACTTCGGCAGGTAAAATCAAATGGGCGGAACTACTGATAGGTAAAAATTCGGTAAGGCCCTGGATAATGGCCAGAACAATAATTTCGAAAAGCGTCATCCCTGGGGTGAACTCCATTTAAAATCGACAGGTGTGGTTAGCTGCTTGCTGTGATCAAAGGCCTGCCAGAGTTGCGAGAAAGTTTTTCCCACCACCGGATGGCGCATATCCGGGGCAATATCAGCCAGCGGCCGCAGTACAAACGCGCGCTGTAGAATTTCCGCTCTGGGCAGCGTCACCGGTGCATCACACACCACTTGATCGAAGCACAATAAATCCAAATCCATTGTGCGTGAACAGTGCTTTTTATACCAGTCTTTTCGCCCGTATTCGGCTTCTAATTGTTTGAATAACTGATAAATAGCCTCCAGCGACAGGCTGGTATCCACTCGTGCCACCCAGTTGTAGAATCCCGGTCCGTCAAAGCCCTCTGCCGGGCAATCATAAACCGGTGATACCAGCACATTGTCAAAGTACTGGTGCAGCAACCGGTAAGCTTCGCGGGTATGAAACTCACGCTCAATGTTTGAGCCAATACCAATAAAAACCTGATGCAGGCTCACTTTATTTGCCCGCCTCGTGGGTAATACGGATACCGACCTTAAGGGCATCGGGTAATATCCCCGGCTTTTCGATCGTCAGTACCAGTTTTTGGATGGGAAAGGCACTGCATACTGCACTGATAATGGCATTGGCAAACGCTTCAAGTAATTCAAAGGAAGAGTCGATACCCACTTGCTTAACGGTTTCTGCAACCGCTGCATAATCGATAGTGTGAGCCACATCGTCTGACTGCATAGCTGCGCTCAGGTCGGCATCGATCAGCAGATCGATAATAAGTACGGTATTTTGCGTGCGTTCCCAGTCATATACGCCTATCAGGGTAGGCACTTCCAGCCCTTCGATAAATATTTGCTGCATTGTTTGCTGCACCTTAAATCTCATTTTTTGCGAGTATAGCATTGGCGTTGCAGATTACGCGATCCCGGTAATCATGGCCAGTCCGGCCAGCTCACAGAACGTTTTATAACTATCACACATAGCGTCACAATGTCTGGCTTTGCGGGCGATATTCTAGTAGTGTGTGCACACTTTTCATACATAGTTGGAGCATTGGCTTGATTGCACTCAGTCTGTTAATGATTGGCGTTGCCTACCTGATAGGCTCTGTTAGCAGTGCAGTATTGGTCAGCCGTGCTTTTCGATTACCTGATCCGCGCCGACATGGCTCGGGCAACCCCGGTGCCACCAATGTTTACCGCCTCGGTGGTCGGGTTCCAGCTTTACTGGTGCTAATTATCGACGTCCTGAAAGGTACCATTCCGGTGTATTCGGCCTTTTTTATGGGGCTTGCCCCGGTGGCCCTGGGTTTTATTGCCATAGCTGCTTGTCTGGGTCATATCTTCCCGCTCTATTTTAATTTTGCCGGCGGTAAAGGCGTCGCTACGGCATTTGGCGCTATGTTGCCAATTGGACCAGCGCTGGCCGGTTCGCTGATTGCCAGCTGGGCGGTTGTGGTGTTTATCTGGGGATATTCTTCACTGGGCGCTATTGTTACCGTGCTACTGGCGCCAGTGTTTACCTGGTTTATCAAGCCTACTTACACCATACCGGTGGCCATGCTGTCGGTGCTGATCATATTCAGGCACAAAGAAAATATTCAGCGCTTGCTCAAAGGCGAAGAGAGTAAAGTCTGGGATAAAGGCAAAGCCAACGAGTAGGCGTTACTCTTCAGGGGTACTTTGCGTAAGTTGTTGCAATGCGTAATCAAGACTTGCTGTTGAGACACCGCCTACATGGCGATACAGTAACTTACCTTGTGGCGAATAAAACAGCGTGGTGGGCAATACCGCCACGCCGAAAGCTTCACTTACGGCTCCGCTGGTATCAAGCAGGACGTTTTCGAGTTTAAGGCCCTGGCTATTGAGAAAGTCATTAACTTCGGCAGCCGACTCCCCCTGATTTAAAAAAATAAAATGCAGATTAGGGTAATTTTGCTGGGCCTGTTCAAGCACTGGCATTTCGCGGCGACATGGCGGGCACCAGGTAGCCCATACATTCAATACAATAGGCTTATCCGTAAAGACTGCAAAGTCTACCGTTTGAAGCGCATTATTCTGCACCACTGGTAACGGCATGGTCGCGCTGCGATTTACCCAGTTAATCCCAATATAAACCGGCAACATACAAGCGGCAGTAAGCAAAACAACTTTCACTGAGGCATTGCGGGTAACAGGCAGTTTATGAACGCGCCATATCAGCACCAGTGCCCCGGCTATCAACCCGGCCTGGGGCAAAAAGCCGCCATCGCGAATATCCAGCATGGCCAGCATGTCAGATTGATATTGGGGCCACATGCGCCAGATAAATCCGGCTCTGGCGCTCAGGAGTGCCGCCACAAAAACACTGAACAGGGTGTTTTCCACCTGCGCGCGTAGTGGCTTTTCTTTTACGACCAGACGAAGCCAGATGAGCGCGAGGAACAACGCCCCCCACACCAGCACATAATCAATGGCCAGGCCCACCGGCCCTATCGACAGGCTATGCAAGCCGGTACCCCCGGCAAGAATGATTAAGCGCTCGCTTCACTGAACTGTTCATAAGCCAGCATGGCATCTGCGGCATACATCAGTGACGGGCCACCGCCCATATAAACCGCCATGCCCAGCGTTTCCTCAATTTCCTGTTTGGTTGCGCCAAGTTCTACCAGCGCTTTAACGTGAAAGCCGATGCAGCCGTCACAGCGGGTAGATACGCCAATTGCCAGGGCGATGAGTTCTTTGGTCTTCTTGTCCAGCACGCCGTCTTTGGTAGCGGCTTGCGCCATAGCAGAGAATCCCTGCATGGTATCGCTGATGTCACTGCGTAACGCTTTTAAATTACTGGAAATACGTTGGGTAATTTCAGGGTAAGACTTACTCATTATCAAGACCTCTTGGTTATTGTTCAGCCAGCGCCTGATTGAGCACATCCAGTTTGCCGTCGATGGGACGGAGCAACTCAAGCCCCAGCACTTTTGCCAGTGCCGGGTATACTTCCAGGTTACTGAAGCGCGGTAGTCGTGCTCCCTGCTTGAAAGCAGGACCTGCAGCGACAAAAGTGGCTCCCATATCCGGATGTTCAGGCAAATAGCCATGACCGCCGGGGCCGATACGACTGTCTTTATTTTTGGCAAAACGGGCCGGCGCATCAATGGTAATAATAATATCACCGGTGCGCGGATTATGCGGCATGTGATAATGCTTTCGTTGATGCTCATCAAACACTTTTACACCGGGTAATGCTAATGCTCGCAACGCCTCTTCCTGCGCTTTAACGGTCGCCTCACTGACGCCGTCCTTGGCATACAACAGTATTTGTTCGCCTTCGTTGAGTATCAGAAAGTCATCGCTGATATTCAGCTCGTCCTGGTAAATTATCCGGCTGGTATCTACTGCGTTCATGCCGTGGTCAGACACCAGGATCAGGTTGACCTTTATTGGCAAAGCCTGAATACGCTCATACAACTGACCAATCAGTGCATCGATTTTTTGCACGGCGGCAAAAGTCTGCGGTGCGTCCGGACCATAATCGTGCCCCACGGTATCGACTAAAGAGAAGTAACCGGCAATAAACACCGGGCGGGTTGCATCCGGATAGGTCAGCCATTCAATGATCTGATCAATGCGCTGCTGATAGTCTGAATATTTGGAATAGTGAAAATGATAAGAAGGTAACTGCCCGCCAATCCGTGCGTCGGACTCCGGCCAGAAGTAAGTTGCTGCCGGGTAACCATGGGTTTCCACCAGATTCCAGAACGGCATCGCTGTGATCCAGGAGCTGTCTTTATAAGCTTCACCCATGGAGTAGTATGCATGGCGGCTTTTATCATAAAAACGGTTGTTCACAATACCGTGATTAACTGGCAACAGGCCGGTCAGCAGCGAAATATGATTAGGAAAAGTATTGGCCGGATACACCGGCTGCATGCTTTCAGCGCGAACACCGCGAGCGGCAATATTAGCCATCGCCCGGGCCTGGTGCTTTTCGATATAGTCGTGACGAAAGCCATCGATTGAGATTAATACCACATGCTGTTCCGGACGTTCAGCATGTACTTTCAGGCTAACAAGAATCAGGCAGCCAAGTAGACTGCGCCAGCTAAAAAATGTCATAAAAGGCTTTGATATCAATTAAAAAGCATAAGATAACACCTTTTTTATGACACTGGTGTTAACGAATCAAGCGGCCAGCGAGGAACGACCGATTCTGACAGAGGAGTGGTTTCACCTGCTTTGAGTCGCTGCAAGCCCGCATACGCTATCATTGCGCCATTATCGGTACAAAAACTTAAGCCCGGGTAATACACTTCGCCGTTGATATCCTGCATTAATTTGGTCATGGCAGTACGTAGCGAAGTGTTGGCACTCACACCCCCGGCTATCACCAATCGTTTCAGTCCGGTTTGTTTAAGTGCCCTTTTACACTTAATAATCAGGGTATCGATTACCGCTTCCTGAAAAGCAAAGGCAATATTAGCCTTGGTTTTATCATTGCCGTCGGCGTCGCGAATAGTATTGGCAGCAAAGGTTTTAAGACCACTGAAGCTAAAGTCCAGACCAGGGCGGTCGGTCATCGGGCGCGGAAAACTGTAGTGGCCGCCTTCTCCCTGATCGGCCAACTTTGCGAGCAGCGGCCCCCCCGGATAATCCAACCCCAGCAGCTTGGCCGTTTTATCAAAGGCTTCACCGGCGGCGTCGTCGATAGACTCACCGAGTAATTCATAACTGCCGATACCATCTACCCGCACCAGCATGGAATGACCGCCAGACACCAGCAGCGCAACGAAAGGAAACGGCGGCGGGTTATCTTCCAGCATTGGGGCTAACAAATGCCCTTCCATATGATGCACGCCAATGGTCGGCACATCCCAGGCATAAGCTAACGAGCGTCCTACTGAGGCGCCGACCAGTAATGCGCCAACCAGACCGGGCCCGCGAGTATAGGCAATACCATCGATATCATCAGAAGAGGAACCTGCATCGCTCAACGCTTTTTGAATCAGCGGGACAATTTTGCGCACATGGTCTCGGGATGCCAGTTCCGGCACTACGCCACCGTAATCGGCGTGCAACTTAACCTGACTATATAAGGTATGCGACAGAAGCCCCTGTTCGTCGTCATAAACAGCAATACCGGTTTCATCACAGGATGTCTCAATACCTAATACGCGCATAGTGTTCTGTTTGCCTTTAGTTGATCAGATTTAGCAGGGGTGACTGGCTGCGAAGTTTAACCGAATTGGTGAATTCAGGCCACTACGGTGCATTGGGTGTATTATATGGGGCGTTTTGGCTATTTTTTTAACACTAAGACTTTACATCCTGGGCGTGAATGATTAGAATTTCGCACCATTTTTAACCCGGGTGGTTTAAAAGTACCTATTTTAACCCGGACATCCTGTTAAGTTTTGAGGTGAATTTTTAATGCCTATCGTTAAAGTTAGAGAAAACGAGCCATTTGACGTAGCACTGCGTCGTTTTAAGCGTTCTTGTGAAAAAGCCGGTGTTCTGTCAGAAGTTCGTCGTCGTGAATTTTTCGAAAAGCCAACTTGGGAACGTAAGCGCAAGAAAGCAGCTGCTAAAAAGCGTCACCTGAAAAAGCTGGCTCGCGAAAACGCACGTCGCGTAAAACTGTATTAATACACCTTTAGTCCAGTTTAGCTGCAATAACATGCAGCAAAAAAACCTGTAAGCAACTATCGACTGAGTAACTTATGGCGCTAATCGACGATTTAAAAAATGCACAAAAAGAGGCAATGCGGGCAAAAAACAAGGTCCGTCTTGGCACTATTCGCATGGCGTTAGCAGCTATTAAGCAAAAAGAAATCGATGAGCAGGTAACTTTAGGCGATTCTGATATCCTGGCAGTGTTAACCAAGATGGTTAAGCAACGCCAGGATGCTGCCGCGCAGTACGATTCGGCAGGTCGTGAAGACCTGGCGCAAACTGAGCGCTCAGAGATTGTCGAACTCGAGTCTTTCCTGCCCCAGCCTCTTACAGAAGAGGAAATTGCCGTGCTGATCGATGAAGCTATGGCTTCAACCGGTGCCAGCGGCATGCAAGATATGGGTAAGGTGATGGGTGTGTTAAAACCCCAGGTACAAGGCCGGGCCGATATGGGCGCACTGAGCGCCCAAATCAAACAGCGTTTAGGGTAAATTACTCAACCCACGCTGGCATTTATGGTAGCGGCGCAGATCGTTGCGCTTACCACATATCCTGATAAAGTATCCGCAATCCAATACTTCATGGCAGCGTAGTACAATCTATGGCAGGTAAAATCCCTCGCGAATTTATCGACGATCTGTTGGCCCGTACCGACATCGTTGAAATTGTTGATAGCCGTGTCCGGCTCAAAAAAGCGGGGAAAAACTATTCAGCCTGCTGCCCGTTCCACGACGAAAAAACGCCCTCTTTTACCGTAAGCCAGGATAAACAGTTTTATCACTGCTTTGGTTGTGGTGAGCATGGCAATGCCATTTCGTTTCTGATGGACTATGACCGGCTGGAGTTTGTTGAAGCTATTGAAGAACTGGCGAAGATGCACGGCCTGGAAGTGCCAAGGGAGCAAGGTTCAGGTCGTTTTACCAGTAACAAAGACAAGCAGCAGAACGAGTCAGACTTTCAGTTAATGGAAAAGGTCACACGCTTTTTCCAGCATCAGCTTAAACACCATGCCCAGGGCAGTAAAGCGGTGGAGTATCTCAAGCAGCGCGGTTTGTCTGGCGAAATTGTTAAGCAGTGGGAAATTGGTTACGCGCCGCCGGATTGGGATGCGGTACTCAAAACCTTTGGTACCGACAACGCGTTAAGAAAACAGTTACTCGATCTGAAACTGGTAAACCAAAACGACAACGGCAAACAGTATGACTTTTTTCGCGACCGGATCATGTTTCCGATTCGTGATAAGCGTGGCCGGGTGTGTGGCTTTGGTGGCCGGATTATGGAAGGCAATGGCCCGAAATACCTGAACTCACCGGAAACCCGTATCTTTCATAAAGGATACGAGTTGTTTGGCTACTACCAAACCCGCCAGCAACGTAACTTACAGCGCATCATGGTGGTTGAGGGTTATATGGATGTGGTAGCGCTAAGTCAGTATGGCATCCAGTATGCTACCGCTGCACTCGGTACCGCGACCACTCAGGATCATATGACGATGCTAATGCGTGGTACGCAGGAAATTGTGTGTTGTTACGATGGCGACCGGGCTGGTAGAGATGCTGCCTGGCGCGCGGTGGAAAATGCCCTGCCAGCCTTAAAGGATGGCGTACAGTTAAAATTCCTGTTTCTGCCGGATGGCGAAGACCCTGATACCATGGTACGTCAGATTGGTCAGGAAGCCTTTGAGGAAATGGTCGCCAGGGCAACGCCTCTATCGACCTTTTTCTTTGATGCCTTACTTAAGCAGCATTCTGTAGGTACCCCGGAAGGTAAAATTGCCCTGAAATCAGCCGCCCAGCCACTGATAGACCAGGTAGCCGGCGAACAACAAAAGCTGATGCTGAGTGAAGAACTCAGCAAACACGTAGGTGAGTACGACCGTTTTAAGCTCGATAGGGATATTCGCGCCGCCAATGCCAGCCCTGGCTCAGCGGCCTCCAGACAGCAAAAAAATGACGGCGGCAATATCAATAAAACCCGCCTGTCGCCGATAAGTGTAATGATTAGATTGTTGCTGGAACATCCGTCACTGGCAGCAGAGTGTAGTGATTCCGTACAGCCTGAATTTCTCAACGGTTCAGGGATTGCCGGCCTCAGTGTTTTACAGGATGTGTTCAGTTTTTGTGCCAGCCATCCGCAGGCTAAAACTGCACAAGTGGTTGAAAACTTCCGCGAGCACCCCTATTCAAAGAGTCTGGGTCGGTTACTCGTGCAGGAGCACTTTATTGATGAGACCGACGCACAAAGGGTATTTCGGGACTGCTTTGCCCGCCTGTTAGACTGGCATTTCGATAGCCGCATTGACCAATTGTTGTCAAAATCAAGAATTCAGGCGCTTAGTAGTGATGAAAAACAGGAATTAACTATGCTCATGCGGGAACGGCAAAGCAGTTAATTCATCACAGCAACCTATGCATTGGGTGTAAGTATTGAAAGTTGCGGTGAAGGCTTTAAGCCTAAGCAACAACGAACCCGGAGCAGACTTCGGCATTAGTCGCAGGCAACGGGCTTGCGACCGGCAGACCAGTTAACGGCGAATTAGCACCACAATTACGGCAGAACCGGCAAGTTTTGAAAGGCTTATCAGCAAAATTAGATGCGGTAAAAGTAGCCGCCGTAGTAGTCAAAATAACCGTGTTTCTGTTATACTGTGTAATTCGCTGCCGTCGTCGCAATGGGCAGGCAATTAAACGTAAACCAAAAAAAGCAGTCTACCGTAGGTAAGTTGTAACGTTATTACCTCGGTCCGTCATAGATTTACATTTGGACGGGTCATATTGCAATGGTTAATTTTTGAAAAGTGTAGGGTATATGGCGCAAAGCAAGCAGTCTCAGATTAAACTCCTGATTGCGAAAGGTAAAGAACAAGGTTATTTGACGTTTTCTGAAGTCAACGACCATCTGCCTCAAGACATTGTCGATTCGGATCAGATAGAAGATATCATCCGCATGATCAATGACATGGGGATCCAGGTAGCAGAATCAGCACCGGATTCCGATGAACTGTTAATGCAGGAAACCACCACTGACGAAGAAGTTGCAGAAGCGGCAGCACAAGCGCTGGCTACTGTTGAAAGCGAAATTGGACGTACCACCGACCCGGTCCGCATGTACATGCGTGAAATGGGTACCGTAGAACTCCTTACCCGTGAAGGCGAAATCGAAATCGCCAAACGCATCGAAGACGGTATTAATCAGGTTCAGTGTTCTGTTGCAGAATACCCTGAAGCCATTACATACCTGCTCGATCAGTGGGACCTTTACGAAGCAGAAGAAATTCGCTTGAGCGATATCATTTCTGGCTTTGTTGATCCGAATAACGAAGAAGACCTCGCCCCCACCGCCACACACGTTGGTTCAGAACTTTCTCAGGAAGAACTGGACGACGAAGATGATGACGAAGATGACGACGACGATGATGATGACGAGGATGATACCGGTGTTGATCCGGAAGAAGCTCGCCAGAAGTTTGCAGAATTACGCGACCAGTATCAGGTTGCCCGCAAGGTCATCGAAACGAAAGGTCGTACTCACGCCGATTCGCGTAAAGAAATTAACGCACTGAGCGACATCTTTAAAGAATTCCGCCTGGTGCCAAAACAGTTCGATCGTCTGGTTCGCAATATGCGTGAGATGATGGACCGCGTACGCATCCAGGAACGTCTGGTAATGAAGTACTGCGTCATGCACGCCAAAATGCCGAAGAAAGACTTCATCAAAGCTTTCGCCGGTAACGAAACGTCTACCGCATGGTTAGATACGATTCTGTCTGGCAACGCACCTTATGCTGGCGTGTTACAGTCGTACAAAGAAGAAATCGAGCGCAGTGTTGGCAAGATTTCTCAGGTTGAGCAAGAAACCGGTCTGGTTATTGCCGACATTAAGGATATCAACCGTCGCATGTCGATTGGTGAAGCTAAAGCCCGTCGTGCCAAGAAAGAAATGGTTGAGGCAAACTTACGTCTGGTTATTTCAATTGCTAAGAAGTACACCAACCGTGGTCTGCAATTCCTTGATCTTATTCAGGAAGGTAACATTGGTCTGATGAAAGCGGTGGATAAGTTTGAATACCGCCGTGGTTATAA
>DDJQ01000051.1 GCA_002339125.1 Alteromonadaceae bacterium UBA2620 | reverse complement strand
CGCCGGCAGCAGGGGCTTTACTGCGTTTTACCAGCAACACGTGTTGCTGATACACCAGAATCCCGCCTACCGCGGCAGCCACATTGCGAAACATTTCAAACTGGCAGTGGCTGCACTGGTAACGGTTGTTGTCCTGACTGGTAAAAGTCTGCTGGCCGCACTGAGGGCAAAAGTGAGCTGTCATTAGGTGAGTTTCCATTCGTTTAAGCTGGGTTTACGCTATCATACAACCAGCGACCCGTCGTGGCTGCACGCCAGACCGTTGCAATTTTGTACGCGTCGTGGATAATGCCGCGGCAATTAACAGGTGACAGACTATCATGGCAAAATTTAATTCCCAGGCCGAAGCCGAAGCGGCCGGCGTTTATATCAGTAAAGTAAAGAGTTTTGTGAAGCGCGAAGGGCGCTTAACCAAAGCCCAGGGCCGTGCGCTGGAAGAATTCTGGCCAACTAAAGGTATCGAATACCAGAGCGAGCCGCTGGATCTTGCTGCCGTATTTGGCCGTGATGCGCCGGTAGTCGTTGAAATCGGTTTTGGTATGGGTAAGTCACTGGTCACCATGGCTCATGAGGCCCCTGAGCTTAACTTTATTGGTATCGAAGTTCACCGTCCGGGCGTTGGCGCTTGTCTGGCCGATGCCGGTGAGCTGGGCGTAGAGAATCTGCGCGTTATGGAACATGATGCTGTTGAAGTGCTTAAAAATATGATCCCTGATGCCAGCCTGCATCGCCTGCAGTTGTTTTTCCCCGATCCCTGGCATAAAAAGCGCCACCACAAACGCCGCATTGTGCAGGCGGAATTTGCTGAATTGGTTCGCACCAAACTAACTGTTGGCGGCACATTCCACATGGCCACAGACTGGGAGCCCTACGCAGAGCACATGGCCGGAGTAATGAACGCAGCAGAAGGTTACACCAACACCGCTGCCGAAGGTGATTATGTACCACGCCCTGATTACCGCCCAACCACTAAGTTTGAGGTACGCGGCCAGAAACTTGGCCACGGCGTTTGGGATCTGATTTACGAGCGCACAGCATGAGCCTGTCGCCACAAAGCCAGTTAATACTGCGTAACGAAGAGCAGTTTGAGCAGGGTAACTGGCTGATTATCAATCCCGACGATGCGGCGCTATTCAGTGCGCTAAGTGACGTAAAGCTCACAGTTTTGCATCAATATTACGATGTATTTAAACAGTGTGCCCGGCGTAATGACGCAGCCCGTTTTGACAGTCGCGACCTGATTAGTAATAACGCTAACTTTGCCCTCACCGCCACTTCTGGCAATCACACACATACCTTTGCTCCAGCAGTTGGTGATGTCGCAGCGATTACCGATGTGTTGATTTTTATGCCCAAAGCCAAAGCGCATCTGGCGATGCTGATGGCTATGGCAGCTGCGCTGGTTGGTGAAGGTAACCGGGTACACGTGATTGGCGAAAATCGCGGCGGCATAAAAAGTGCGGGTAAAACCATCCAATCTTATGGTGATGTAGATAAAATAGACTCTGCCCGTCAGTGCAGCTGGTTAACCTGTCATCTCAACCAGGCGCCCGCTCCGTTTACCCTTAACGATTATATGAGCCGCGACACCTACAATCGTAACGGTATTGAGTGGACCGTGTGTTCCTTACCCGGCGTATTCAGTCATCGCGAGCTGGATGCAGGTACTGCCATGTTGCTGGATAAGCTGCCCACATCTCTATCCGGCAAGGTTCTCGACTTTGCTTGTGGTGCCGGTGTTATCGCCAGCTACCTGTTATCTGCTGGCAGTAAGGCCAGTGTAGAGCTGCTGGATGTCAGTGCTCTGGCTCTGTGGTGCAGCGCCCACACGTTGCATGAAAATCATCAGCAAGGCATTATTATCGCCACCGACACACTGCAGGGTGTCAGCGCTAAGTACCAGACGGTTGTAACAAACCCGCCGTTTCATACCGGGGTTAAAACCGATTACCGCATCAGCCGCGAGTTTATTCAGGCCACCCGGCAACATCTGCAGCCAAAGGGAAAACTCTATCTGGTCGCCAACCGCTTTTTACCCTATGCGGAATTGCTCGCGGAACAATTTTCAAGCCCATCAGTGCTCACCCAGGACAATCGATTTTCTGTGTATTTTGCACAAAGTTAGCGTTTAAATCCCTGTCTTGTGTGGTAATTTGTGTAAAGCATCAAATTAAACGCTGGAGAGTAGTGTGAACATTGTTTTTGCGATTTCTGAAGTTGAAGAGCTGGTCAAAACCGGTGGCCTGGCCGATGTGGGCAAAGCACTGCCTCTGGCACTGAAATCGCCCGAGCATACCGTTAGCGTATTTATGCCCTATTACCGGGCCATCGCCGAGCAATTCTCACTTTCTGAAGCCTGTAGTAGCCAGACCCTGTTTGCCGAAAGTAAGGTTTACCACTATGCCGTTCGTCAGCTTAACTGGCACGGTATCGACGTTTACTTTATTGACTACCCGGAATACTTCAACCGGGAAGGTTTGTATAACAGTGCGTATGAAGCCTATAACGACAACGGCGAGCGCTTCAGTTTCTTCTGCGGCGCGGTATTAAGTGCGATTCAGGCGCTTGGCATGGCGCCGGATATCATCCACTGCCATGACTGGCATACCGCCATGCTGCCGTTTTTATTACGCAGCGATCGCAGCGGCTATTTCAGCAACACGCGTTCGGTATTTACCATTCACAATGCCGCGTTTCAGGGTGTGCACCGGATAGAAGAAATTCCGTACCTGCGCCATCATCCGGCTATTTTTGAGCAGGTCCATGGCGGCTACATCAACTTTTTGCAATCCGCCATCGAGTGCGCAGATAAAATCACTACAGTAAGCCCTAATTATGCTTCGGAGCTCCTTACCGACCTCGGCAGCCATGGCCTGCACGACCGGCTTATGCAGCGCAGTAACGACTTATCAGGTATTTTAAATGGCTGTGACTACAGCCAGTGGGATCCAATGACCGACCCGTACATTCCGGCCCACTTCAACGCGGATGATGTGAGTGGCAAGGCAGAATGTAAGCAGGCTCTGCAACGTAAATCCGGCCTGCCGGCGGAGCCTAACGTGCCTGTGTTTGGTATGGTATGTCGCCTTACCGAACAGAAAGGTTTTGGGTATCTTATTCCTATTCTTGATCGCCTTATCCGCCACAAACTGCAACTGGTTATTATTGGCACCGGCGATCCCAGGGTTTGTCAGGATCTTGGCGAGTTTGCCGAGCAACATCCCCAGCAGTTCTCCTTTATTAATGGTTTCAGTACCGAACATGCCCACCTGATTGAAGCGGGCGCGGATTTCTTTTTGATGCCTTCTCAGTTTGAGCCTTGCGGCCTTAACCAGATGTACAGCCTGGCCTATGGCACTGTGCCTATTGTGCGCGCCGTCGGAGGCCTTAAGGATACTGTGGTCGATCCGGAATACGCCCCGGATACGGCAACCGGCTTTGTGTTTGAAGAGCCCAGCGGCGAGGCATTACTTGGCTGTATTCGTCGTGCGCTGTTAGCTTACTACGAATGTCCGGTGACTTTCCGCGCCATGCAGCAAAAGGGCATGCACACCCGCTTTACCTGGCAGGAAGCCGCTGAACAATATCTGGCGCTATACCAGAGCATCAATTAATGTCACTACGGGCATTATTACTGTTAGTAGCCTGTACTCTGGCGAGTTCTGCAGTGTGGGCAGAGGTGCCTGAGGAATGCATTCAGGCGCCGGAGCGACAAACCTACTGCCCTCACACCCTGTATCGGGTAGCGCGCGTAGCAGTGCCGTCACTGGCCATTAATCAGGGCTCAATGGTGTGCCTGTGCTTATCCGACCTCACCGATTTACCGGTCAGCCGTCAGCAAGTTGCATTTACCAGTATCGCCCGCGAGTATGCGCTGCCACCGCAGGCACTTTTTCAGCTATTGGAAATACCGGCACCAGACTGGGCAGCAGAAAATAACCAATAGTCTGGCATAAATAGTGCTTTTATAACGCAAAACCACACCTTTAAGCCCCCGCAATACTTTATTTTTTAGCCTTTATGAGCCACTATTAAATGACTAATCCTTGTGGGCTTATTTAACCTTCTCATGTCGCCGTCGGCCGCCAGACTTTCTATCAAAAGTATCATGATATGGCTCGTTATTGTCGTATCCGGCAGCGCTATGTTGTTATCCACCCTGGTGACAAACTATCTGCAACATGCAGAGGTAAAAGAGCAGTTACTCCAAAACGTGCGTTCGCTGGCCGATATGGTAGCCAGTAACGTGCGTCCCATTATGGCTATCACGCCCAGCGATTTAGACGAAGAGATGAGCCGCAGCGATCAGCTCGCCAATATGCTGCAAGGGCTCGATAGTTTTCCGGACGTATTAAACGCGCATATTTATAGTGCCCCAATCAACGGCCAGACGCCGCAAATGCTCGCGCTATATACCAAATCAACCAGTATCGCCGCCGAGAGTAAGATCAATGACCTGGCGCGCTACTTCACCGCCCGGTTAGACGAAGATAATCAGGTAATAGAAATAATCCGTCCCATTAACATAGAAGAACAAACCCTGGGCTATGTCTACGTGCGGATGTCATCCGAATCTTTTTTCAGCTACGTCAGTGGCACCCGAATGGTGCAAGTGGCCACAATAGTGCTGATTATCATTGCCGCCTTTTTGGTTGCGCTTAAATACGGCCAGATGCTGGCTAATCCGATCCAGGATACCAACCTGATGCTGCAGAAGGTTGCCCGCAGTCGCGATTACTCGCTGAGATTCTCAGCCAGTAATGTCCGCGAGTACGACCATATGCTCGATTCCATCAACATTTTACTGTCGCGGGTTGAGGAATATATCAGCAAACAGCAGCAGGCCGAGCGTGAGTTACAAACCCTAAACAGCCGCCTTGAAGAAGAAGTAAATCAACGTACAGTCGCACTGAAAAGCGCTAACAACGAACTGATTCAAACTCTCGAGAAGCTGCATCAGTTTCAGCGCCAGATTGTGGAAAACGAGAAGATGGCGTCACTCGGTGATATGGTGGCAGGGGTTGCCCATGAGGTAAATACGCCCATTGGACTGGGTATTACTGCCTCAACCATGATGCTCGACCGGCTGGCGGTTATCGACCAGCAGTTTAAGGACAAAACCCTCAAGGCCAGTGCCATGGAGCGCTTTATTAATGAAAGTCGGGAAAACCTGAATATTATTTACCGCAACCTCGACCGGGCCGCGCAATTAATCTCGAGCTTTAAACAGGTAGCGGTGGATCAAACCAGTGAAGAAGCCAGGGAAGTTAATGTTAAGCAGTTGATTGAAGAAACCCTGATGTCGATGCGGCCGCGTCTGAAAAAGGTCACTCATACCATTAATATTGATTGCTCAGAAACCCTCAATGTTATGTGCAAAGCCGGGCCGTTAAATCAGATTTTGATCAATTTAATCATGAATTCACTGATCCACGCCTTCGAAACGGTTGAAAACGGCAAAATTGACGTCATAGCTAGGTTGACGGATGACCAAAAACTGAAAATAATTTACAAAGATAACGGAAGCGGTATACCAACAAGCATCAAGAAGCGTATTTTTGATCCCTTTGTTACAACAAAACGTGGCCAGGGTGGCTCCGGATTAGGGATGCATTTAGTATTTAACTTGGTAACTCAGGCGCTTAATGGCAATATAAAGTTAGAAAGCGAAGAAGGAAACGGCGTTGAGTTTACGCTAACGTTCCCGGTAACAGTAAAAAAACCATAAAACCGTTATTTAACACATTTTTTCTTGGACTTAACCTGCCCTTAAGCGTACTTTTACGAATTTGGCAATTAATTTGCAAGATAAAAAGATCGATAACAATAAAATCTGATAAACTTTGTACAGAGTACTAATTTTTGTAAATAGAGTGTGAACATGCAGACGCCCAACATATTAATAGTAGAAGATGAAGTGGTCACCCGAACCACATTGAAAAGTTTGTTTGAAGCCGAAGGGTATAACGTTTTCGAAGCCGAAAACGGCGAACAAATGCATGATTTTTTTGAAAATCACACAATCAATCTGGTTATCATGGACATTAACCTGCCTGGTAAAAACGGATTGATTCTGGCTCGCGAAGTACGCGACCGTAAAAATATCGGCCTGATTTTCTTAACTGGTCGTGATAACGACGTGGATCGTATCCTGGGTCTGGAAATTGGTGCAGACGATTATCTCACCAAACCATTCAACCCACGTGAGCTGACCATCCGCGCACGTAACCTGCTGAGCCGCACCACCAGCAGCACTGAAGACGATGATTTACCAAGCCGTGTTAGCTTTAACGGCTGGACTCTGGACGGCGACAGCCGCTCTCTGATTGCGCCCAGCGGTAATGAATTCCGCCTGCCACGCAGTGAGTTCCGTGCTTTACACCTGTTCCTGAGCAACCCTGGTAAAATCCTTACCCGTGAACAGCTGATTATGGAAATGACCGGCCGTGAACTGCGTCCGAACGACCGTACCGTGGATGTTACCATTCGCCGTATTCGTAAGCATTTTGAATCAGAGCCTAATGAAGAAGAGCTGATCGTCACCATTCACGGTGAAGGTTATCGCTTCTGTGGTTCGGTAGACAGCTAAGGTAAGACAAGCACTCTGTTGTAAAAGCAGGTCGGCTGGATTAACAGCCTGACCTGTTTTGTTGTGCGTGATATAAAGAGCTTATTTCTAAGCGCCGGCAATTTTCATTTTTTCGAGCAACACAGCGCCGGTACTAACACTTCCCCGCGCATCACGTTCGGCGCCAATGGCAACAATATTAGCGAACATTTCCTGCAAAGTGCCGGCAATTGTTACTTCGTGTACCGGGTATTGAATCACCCCGTTTTCTACCCAGAAACCGGCTGCACCACGAGAATAATCACCGGTTACGATATTAACGCCCTGCCCCATCATCTCAGTCACGTACAAACCTGTGCCCATGGTTTTCAGCAACTCTGCGTCTGACTGACCGGAATCACTGACAATCCAGTTATGAATGCCACCGGCATGACCATTAGTCACGGTGTTAAGTTTGCGGGCTGAGTAGCTGGTATACAGGTAGGTAGATAATTTACCGCCATCGACGATAGTCATGTCTTTGGTGGCCACGCCTTCGTGATCAAAGTTACTGCTGGCCAGTCCGCCTTTTAAGTGCGGGCGTTCAATAATATTCAGCCACTCGGGGAATACCTGACTGCCGAGCTTGTCGAGCAGGAAAGAAGACCGGCGATATAACGAACCGCCGCTGATAGCGCCAACGTAATGGCCAAACAAGCTGGAAGCCAGTTGCTTATCAATTAACACCGGTACGGTGGCAGTTTTGATTTTCTGTGCGCCAAGGCGAGCCACTGTGCACTGTGCCGCTTCCAGTCCAACCGCTTCGGCTGAGTCCAGTTTGCTGGCATCCCGGCTCACCGTATAGGCATAGTCGCGTTGCATATCGTCGTTGTCACTGGCGATCACCATACAGCTCAGGCTGTAACGACTGCTGGTATACCCGGCGTTAATTCCATGGGTGTTACCGTACACCCGCATGCCCATATTAGCGTTATAGCTGGCCCCGTCGGAATTGGTGATGCGCGGATCATAATCCAGTGCTGCCGACTCAGCTGCCACAGCAGTCTTAATGGCTTTCTGAGGATCCAGTGGAACCGGGTGATAGAGATCTAAATCGGGAAATTCAGTAGCAATTAACTCAGCATCCGCCAGTCCGGTACAAGGATCCTCACTGGTATACCTGGCAATATCCACGGCCTTCTCAACCGCCAGCGCTAAGGCCTCCATGCTGAGGTCAGCCGTTGAGGCGCTGCCCTTATGCTTACCTACATAAACGCTGATCCCCAGACCACCATCGTTGGTAAACTCAATATTTTCTACTTCCCGTAAGCGAGAGGAAACCGAAATTCCCTCAACCTTCGACATGCTGGCCTCGGCTTGTGTAGCGCCTTTTTTCAGCGCTAACTTGAGCGTATCAGCCACTTTCGATTGAATTTCTGCTAGTTGTTGTTCGATCTGCATAGAAGTTTCGCTATAAATGTCCGTTGTTCATGGCTACAATTCACCATTATCAGTTATAAACGAGAGTCCAATGAACGACCCAAGTCAGCATGATGACGCGAATTGGGATAACGACGACAGCTATCCCGAGCACGATGAATTCGTTAGTAAATCTGAGCTTAAACGCCTGTCTGCCTTACGTCAGCAGGTTGGCGAGCAACTCGTAAATTTGTCTGACGCGCATATTAAAACCATCCCTATGGATGATGAACTTGCCGATGCCGTAACACTGGCCCGCAGAATAAACCGTAAAAAAGATGGCTTTCGCCGCCAGTTACAGTTTATTGGTAAGTTAATGCGCAGTCGCGATTTAACACCTATTGAAGAAGCCCTGGCCAAGTTGCAACACCAGCACCAGGCACAAAATGCACGCTTCCATCAATTAGAAAAAACCCGCGATGCGATTGCCGACCGGGGCGATGATGCCATCCAGGAGGTCCTCGATGAGCACCCGAGCCTGGAACGCCAAAAACTCCGGCAGTTCCATCGCTCTATCGCTAAGGAGCGCAGTAAAAATGCGCCACCCAAAGCTTATCGCGAGTTATTTCAATATCTTAAAGAACATATGCTGGGCCAGGATTAACTGGTCCCGCCGACGGTTAGCTCGTCTATTTTTAAGGTGGGCTGACCCACGCCTACCGGCACGCTCTGGCCATCCTTACCGCATACCCCAACGCCACGATCCAACGCCACATCGTTGCCGATCATGGAGATTTTTTGCATCACTTCCGGGCCATTACCAATTAGCGTAGCGCCTTTCACCGGCGCGGTAATTTTACCGTTTTCAATTAAATAGGCCTCGGCACTGGAGAACACAAACTTACCGGAAGTAATATCCACCTGTCCGCCAGCAAAATTTGGCGCGTATATGCCTTTATCAATCGAACTGATAATTTCATCCGACGTGTACTGACCACCCAGCATATAGGTGTTTGTCATCCGCGGCATCGGTAAGTGAGCATAGGACTCACGCCGCCCATTCCCGGTAGGTTTAACACCCATCAGGCGGGCATTCATTTTGTCCTGCATGTAACCGGTAAGAACACCATCTTCTATCAACACGTTATGCGCTGTTGGTGTGCCTTCATCATCGACCGTTAACGAGCCACGGCGGTTATCCAGGGTACCGTCATCTACCACCGTAACACCTTTAGCGGCAACCTGCTGGCCCATTCGGCCGGCAAAGGTAGAAGCGCCTTTGCGGTTAAAATCGCCTTCCAGCCCATGACCAACCGCTTCGTGCAGCAAGACACCCGGCCAGCCACTGCCAAGCACTACTGGCATCAGGCCGGCTGGTGAGGCAATTGCCTGCATGTTCACTCTGGCCATATGCAATGCATCATCGGCAATTTGTTCGTAAAACGGTCGACCATCTTCCTGACGGGTAAAGAAGGCATAAGTGTGTCGGCCGCCGGCACCGGCGCTGCCGCGTTCACGGCGGTCACCATTTTCCATCAGCACTGAGCAGTTAAGACGCACCAAAGGGCGAATATCCGTAGCCAGCGTCCCATCACTACCAGCCACCAGCACCTCTTCATATACGCCGCTAAGTGACACCACTACCTGATTAATACTGCTGTCCTGTTTGCGGATATAGCCGTCTACGGCTTTCAGCAGGGCAATTTTCTCCGCCTCAGCCATGGCCAGAATAGGGTTGTCAGATGCGTACCGTGGTGCCGGTGTGACATCGCTTAAGGTGCCAACATTTACCTGGCCACCAGCGGGCGCTATGCTACGGGCAGCGGTACAGGCCTTGGTAATCGCATCCACGCTGATTTCGTCAGAGTAGGCAAAGCCGGTCTTCTCGCCACTTACCGCGCGCACACCTACACCGCGTTCCAGATTGAAGCTGCCTTCTTTAATAATGCCGTCTTCCATTACCCAGCTTTCGTGTTGGCTGGATTGGAAATACAGGTCGGCGTAATCGGTTTGATGAGAATGAATCGAAGCAAGTGCGGTATCCAGCGATTGTCGGGATAACCCTGAATCAGCCAGCAAATTAGTTTCAACTTGATTTATCAAAGTGACTCCTGAAACGATTGTGTTGAGCCAATGGCATGGCTTGTCGGTATTTATTGATGTCCTTCAGAGACACGGTATGCTGCACAATGCCCGTTGCGGTTTCCCGCTCTGCCAGCAAATCTCCCCAGGGCGAATATATCACGCTGTGGCCGTAGGTTTCACGGCCATTTTCATGGGTGCCGGTTTGGTTGGCGGCCACTACGAAACACTGCTTTTCAATTGCTCTGGCACGCAATAACGTATGCCAGTGGGCAGCACCGGTAACCTGGGTAAACGCAGCGGGTAATACCAGTACATCAATATCGCCCATGGCGTCGAACAAGCCGGGAAAACGCACATCATAACACACCGCAACGCCGATTCGCCCATGCGGGGTATCAATCACCACTACCTGCTCGCCCGCCTGCGTGTACTTCGACTCTTTGTAGGCTTTGGTGTTATCGGCCACGGCGGCATCAAATAAATGGATCTTCTGATAGCAGTCGAGTGTCTTACCATCCGGACCAAAAACAAAGCAGGAAGCGGTAAATTTCTGCGCATCGTCACAAGTTGCCGGAATCGTTCCAGCCACCAGGTAACACTCGAATCTGGCCGCAATCTCAGCCAGTCGGGTTTGTATGGGCCCGTCACCGGGGGATTCGGCGATAGTCAGCAAAAAACCGTCTCGGGTACCAAAGCAGGCAAAACATTCGGGAAGCACTACCACAGTATGGGCGGGTAATGCGGCTTCTGCCAGTTGGGCTTCAACAAAATCCAGATTCGCATCAACATCCGGGCCGGATGTCATTTGCAGGGCGGCAAGATTAACTGTCTGCATCTACAGGTTCCTTTGACTCTGCGGGTTCTATCGGTTCATTATCGATACCCTGGGATTGCGCTGGCTGACGCTGCGCCGGCAGCTCTATGTCGGTGCTATCGCGGCCAACTTCTTCCAGTTCAGGGTTATCGAAAGTGCCGGTAATGTGGTAATTCACATTAGAGATCACCTTGGCTGAGGTCAAGACCTGATCTAATGCCAATGCCGCCAGTGCCGTTGGCGGGTTCACCATAAAGTACACCAGGAAAGGCAGGTTGCCGGTCACGTTGGGTGCAAAGCTAACGTTGTAATTCAGTGTCTTATTGGCCAGGTCGGTATAACCTTTGATTTCGATTTCACCGGCGCCACCGTCGATTACGGTGTCGGTTGTATTTGCTACGCCATCAACAATTTCCAGGCTGCCCTTAATATCATCATAGAAAAAGCCCTGGGCAAACACATCACGAAAATCGAGGCTGAGTTTTCTGACCAGTGAGTTAAGGCTGAACAGAGTAAATATACGTGAGCCTTTATCACTTACCTGGGTGAGGTAACCGTCAGTGAGCTCGGTTTGCACGCTACCGTTTAATGATTCCATGGCAAAATTAAATGGTGAATTATCCCAGTTAAGCACAAAATCAATACTCGCCTTAGAGTCCTTTATCCCGGAGTTAACCCCTAATTCTGACAACATACCGCCTATATTGTGACTGTTAATGTCGCCTTCGAAGTGGGTTACTGAAGTATTATCGCCAGCCGTTAGCCAACTGCCGGACGCCCTTAACTCACCAAAGTCATTAGTGGCATCAAAGCGGTTAATTAACATGCCGTTATCGGTGCGGGTCACTTCTAGATCCACCGTACCGAAGTCTTTATCGAGCAGGTTACAGGCATCACAGTGAAAGCGAATAGGCGGCAGCGCATCTGGCTGGTAATCGTATTGCAATTTTTCCCGGTCGCTGTCATCGGTTTGCCACTGGGTAAGGCGGATAAAATCGGCATCAATTTCAATGCCCTGCTCCAGCCACGCATCAAACAGTTTTACTTCTGCTTTAGCCTGGGAAGAGAGCACGTTCAGCGACCAGTTATTACTCTGCTGGCGCGCCGAAATGGTCACATCGGTGAGCGTCTGGCCGGCCACAATCAGGTTTTCCGCTTCAACAAATATCCGCTGGGGAACAGAAAAGTAGCCTGGCTGCTTGGTGGCCCTGGCGGTTTGAACGGAGTCTGACGACAGCCCGCCAATCAATAAATCAATAACGTGATACCAACGGGCGACGTCGACTTCCGGCATGGCCGCTGAAATACTAAAGCCTGTACCAAGCCCTACAATATCGCTGTTGCCCAAAGCCAAATGGGCACCGGCAAACTGTTTGGTATCATGAGGCAGCACACCGGAGAAACTTATATCATTACCCACATTCAGCGTAATGTCTGACACATCCTGATCGCCATCCACCAACACCATGAGCTGTTTCACCGTCATTGCATCTTTATAAAACGGCGCAGGTAAACGCGATTCAACGCCAGCCAGCTCGCTGGTCATACTCGCATTGTACTGAAACCCATTTTTACCCAGCGATACCGATACATCAGTTCGCCACTGCGCATCGCCGCTAAGGTAGTCGGCAAATGCCGGATTAACCTTTTCGATTAACGGCTGCGCGGCCCAGTTTCCGCTTAGTTCAATATCCAGTAAATACTCATCACTCAGTTGATTTCCGGCAAGTTCCAGGGCCACCGGCTGGCCAAATAGCGAAGCAGTCAGACCGTTAACCGAAATATTGGCGTTAGAAAAGCCCACTTCACCACTGGCCTGGACAAACTTAAGATCCAGGCTGTTAACGTTTACCTCATTACCCTCAAGCCGGGCTATGCCCGTGGCTTTCACATTCTTGCCATTCAAGGGGATTTTCAGCTTCACCTCACTGGCAACCGGCCCGCTAACCACTACATCCTGAGTAAGAATTTTACCCAGTGAATCCTTTAAACCCGAATTACGCATCAGTGCGGCTACCTGCTCGCCTGAGCCTTGCCCTGTGGCGTCGATGGTCAGCACTGAAGAGCCACTTAGGCGTGGAATACGGGCGTACAAGTCTGATAATTTGATGTCCATTAACTGACTGGCGGGGCTGGTCATGGTCAAGGATTCATTTTCAAACATCAGCCGCATATTCAGATTTGCCAGCGCCGGCCAGTCGGGCGCAAAAGTAAATCCAGCGTCAGTAACGTCTACCCGGGCCTGAAACACGCCCTGCCCGTCGGCAAAGGGAAATTGTGCCGGATTCCCAAACCACAGTACGCTGGCATTTTGCACCTGGCCGCCGTGGCTAAACGCCCTTTGCAGGTAATTAACCGTTCCTTCGCCCATGTAGGCAGCAGGAAAAAAAACCGGCACGTCGGTTAACGCCATGCGGTCAATATCCATAGCAGCACTCAGTACACCACTACCAAACTCATAACGGATATCCTGGGTAAAGCTCAACAGCTCACTCTCCACCTGCATATTTTGCAGGCTCAGCACCCAATCGCCCTCAGATTCCGGGTAGAAATAGGCGCGGCCACGGATTCTATCGAGGGTCAGGTTCTGCGGTAACAGGTTATTAATGCTGAGCTCTGAGTCACTGGCTTCCAGTTCGAGCACGCCATGATCATGGTGCCAGAAAAACTCTCCATCAATGGCACTGAGTCCCGGCAATTTGCCGCTCTGATTCCAGTGCATATCAAAAATCTTTGCCGCCACAGACAGGGCCTCTTGCTGCCATTGTAACTGTAAGGTAGCCAGCTCGGCGGTTGGGTTAAGCCGTTTAACCAGTTGGCCGCTGTTGCCTTCAGTAAATAATGGCGCAAGGGCCATGATGGGAGCCAGCGAGATAGGCTTAACCGTATTGATGGTTAAATCCCCTTCGCCATTCAGGCGCCCGACTAAATCGGTGACCAGGGTATTGTTGTCGGCTTGCAGAATTAACTGATCGACTCTGACTGACCAGCCATCCGCCGATGGCAATGCCTGGATACTGCCGCCGAGGAGCTGTGATTGCAGGATATTATCATCCCCGGCCAGTCGCCAGGCGATATCACTGTCGTCAAACTCCACCTGAACGGCATCAATATGATTATTCTGCAGACTCGCCCAGACCTCAAAATTGCCTCGGCTACGCTCTACCGGAGAGCGCGTAGGTAACAGCGCGCTGATCCACGGTGAGATGTCCAGTGACTCCCCTTTTACATAGAGGGTACCGGAAAGGTCTGATTTACCGCCATATAAGTCGAGCACAAAAGCAGCCGAGTTATTGGCGATATCCTGCACCCGAATCTCGCCGCGGCCCTGGTGGCGGCTATCGCGGTTAACCCAGTACAGCTGGGATAATTCAATGACCTCTTCCTCGGCCGGGGTGACCAGCGTCACCTCGCCGTGTAACAGCGAGAAACTTTGCAACTGATCGAGAAACAGGCTGCGTAGCGCTTCCACAATAGGGAAATCGCCTTCACTGCCCTTTTCCATACGCTGAGTATCCACCCGGGCGTGCAGGCCAACCAAATCGAAGCGCTTGGATGAAAGCTCCCGTTGCTGCAGGGATTGCCAAAAATCCACTTCCACATAAACCTGCTCCAGTTTGAGCTCTACCGGCGACAGATCGTTCTGTTGAAACTCAACGCCATTGAGTACTATGCTCGGACCAGTGCCCTGCCAGGCCGCTGACAGGCTGTCGATGGTCAGCTGAATGCCGTACTGGGCACTCAGATAATCTTCAATAAGTTGTTTTTCTTCGTCAAGATAAGGCAGGGTGTAGCGCAGCGCGCTAAGTAAAACGGCAAACAGTACCAGTACAATGGCGCAGAACAGCCAGAGTTTTTTAACAATGTAAGCGGCAACGGAGAGGGGACGGTTCACATCATTACCACATCGTACTTATCCTGGTTGTATAAGGTTTCTGTTTGTACTTTTATTTGTTTCGAAACGAATACTTCCAGTTCGGCCAACATGTGAGACTCCTCTCCCAACAAATAATCGGCCACCGTGGGCGACGCGTAAACCACAAACATATCGGCATCGTACGCTCGGTTTACTCTGACAATTTCACGCATGATCTCAAAGCAAATGGTTTCAATGGTTTTAACCGTGCCGCGCCCTTTACAAACCGGACAATCGCCGCACAGAATATGCTCGAGGCTTTCGCGAGTACGCTTACGGGTCATCTCCACTAGTCCCAGCGAAGTAAAGCCATGAATATTGATTTTAGCCCGATCTTTACTGGTTGCAGCTTCCAGGCTGTTAAGTACCCGGCGTTTGTGATCATTATTGGTCATATCGATAAAATCAATCAGGATCATGCCGCCAAGATTACGCAGCCGTAGCTGACGAGCAATCGCCAATGTTGCTTCGATATTGGTGTTAAAGATGGTTTCTTCGAGATTCCGATGACCAACAAAAGCGCCGGTATTAATGTCGATGGTGGTCATGGCCTCGGTTTGATCGATTATCAGATAACCGCCGGATTTAAGGTCTACGCGGCGCTCCAGTGCCCGCTGCATCTCGTTTTCAACATCATTGAGATCAAAAATGGGGCGGTCGCCGGGGTAATACTCCAGCTTTGAATGCATTTCCGGCACATATTCTTTGGTGAACTCTCCAAGCTCATGGTGTGACAGGTTGGAGTCGATGCGGATGCGATCCAGTTCGGTGCCAACAAAGTCCCGCAGCACGCGTCGAGCCAGCGGTAAATCTTCGTATAGCACATGCGAGCGGCGCTTCTTCATGCGCTGCTGAATTTTGCTCCATAAGCGGCGTAAAAAGGCGGCATCGGCTTTAAGTTCCGGCTGACTAACCCCTTCAGCAGCGGTGCGCAAAATAAACCCGCCTTCCTCGTCACAAAACTCGGCAACGAGCTCTTTTAAGCGTTCACGCTCAGCTTCATCTTCAATGCGCTGGGATACCCCAACATGGGTTACGCTGGGCATAAACACCAGATAACGGGATGGAATGGTAATATCAGTAGTCAGCCGTGCACCTTTGGTGCCAATGGGGTCTTTGACCACCTGCACCACAATATCCTGACCATCGCGAACCAGGTCGCGGATATCATGTTTTTCTATATGACTGGTAGAGACTTCGCCGACGACCTCGTTATGAATAACAATGTCAGATGCGTGCAGAAATGCCGCTTTATCCAGCCCGATATCTACAAAGGCCGCCTGCATACCGGGTAGAACCCGGCTCACTTTACCGCGGTAAATATTGCCTACCAAACCACGTTTGGTGTGACGTTCCACATGGACTTCCTGCAGAATACCATTTTCTATCAGCGCAACACGTGACTCTGACGGTGTAACGTTAATCAGTAGTTCTGCACTCATTCAATCACTCCAAACTCTTGCAGTAGTTGTACGGTTTCATACAGCGGCAACCCCACTACGGCGCTGTAACTGCCCTCAATCGATTTTACAAACTGGCCGGCAATTCCTTGAATTCCGTAAGCCCCGGCTTTGTCTGCGGGTTCTCCGGTTGCCCAGTAACGGGCAATTTGTGTTGCGGACAAGGGGCCAAAATGGACCTGAGTTGTCACGCAAATCGTTTTTTGTCTGGTACCATCAAGCAGGCTCACTGCTGTCATCACCTGATGTGTTCGGTCGCTTAATGCGCCCAGCATAGCCGCCGCATCGGCAAAATCGTTAGGTTTACCTAACGCCTGGTTATCCAGCACCACAACGGTGTCAGAAGCCAACACCACGCAGCCCTCGGTATCCTTATGCACTTGTGCGGCGGCCTTTGCTTTCTCGGCCGCCAAACGCTTTACCAGTGCTTCGGGCTGCTCACCGGCTAATGGCGACTCATCCAAATCCGCAGGCATAACACTAAATTTGACCCCAATCTGGGTTAATAGTTCGGCGCGGCGCGGGGATGCTGAGGCCAACACCAGTTTTCGAAGCTGATTCATGTGATCCTCAGTTGCCGTCTGACTTTACGTAACAACCAGAAGATCCAGGGCCACAGTGCCATCGACGTAAGCACCGGCCACAGTTCCTCAAAGCGAAAGGTAACGTCGGTCAGTAAACGTAGTATCCAGAACAGTAAGGAATGGTACAACGCCGATATTACACCAATAATCACCGCTTGTTGCCACACCGAGTAATTACGCAGGCGCTGGTAATTAGCCGCTAACACGTAAATGGAGATACTCAGAGCAAAACTGTGCACCCCCATGGCGGTGCCAAGCAGAATGTCGAGCGCCAGACCGCTGGTAAAGGCAACCCCCACATTAGCGCGGTGTGGTAAGGCCATTACCCAGTAAGACAACACAATTAATACCCAGTCCGGGCGGTATAAGTCTAATTGTACCGGTACCGGAATAATCTGAAAGACCATGGCAATCAGCAATGTGATAGCAATGGTATAATGACGCACCTTAATCATCGGTTGCCTCCGGTGCCTGTTCATCAGGCTCTGAGGAGGTTTGTGGCCACAGTAGTAACAGATATTTGAGGCGATTTAAGCGGGCCTGGGGGGCAATGGTTACCTGTGCGAAGGGGCGCGATTCATCGCGAATCACCTGAATCACTTCTGCCACCGGGTAACCTTCCGGAAACACTTCTCCCAGCCCGGAGGACACCAGCACATCGCCTTCGCGGATATCGGCACTGTGCGCCACGTGGGTAAGATACAATTCATCGATCGCGCCACTACCTGAGGCAATAAAGCGGCTGTTATTGCGGATTGAGCGCACCGGAATAGAATGGGTTACATCACTGATCAGCAGCACACGACTATTGGTGGTACCCACTTCCATCACCTGGCCCACAATACCTCGTTCATCCAGAATAGACTGACCCAGGTAGACGCCGTCTATAGCGCCTTTATTAATGACGATTTGCTGACTGTAAGGGGTGTTGTCCACCGCCATCAATTCAGCCACCATTTTACGCATATTCTGACGCACCGGCGCATCGAGCAAGCGACGCAGTTCTTTGTTTTCCTGCTCCAGCGCCTCAAACCGTTGTAGCTTTTCGTTTTGCAGCAGCAGACGATTGGTGAGTTGTTCGTTTTCCTCAATCAGTGCCTGTTGTGAGGTCAGGCGTTGGGCGCTGGCATTGAGCAATTGCCCGGGCAAATTAGCCAGATACTGAACCGGGCTAACCAGGGAGTTCAGAAATACCCGGGTGGTAGAAAACGCATCGAGTTTAAAATCGAGCACGATCAACATCACCGACATTGCCAGGGCTAATGCCAGCCGGATATTGAGTGAGGGACCACGGGTAAAAATTGTATCCATAATGCAAGAAGGCAACCTGAGAAGGTTGCCTTGTCTATTTACTCGTAGCTAAACAAATCCCCACCATGCATGTCGATCATGTCGAAGGCTTTGCCCCCGCCACGCGCCACACAGGTGAGCGGATCATCAGCTATAACCACCGGGATACCGGTTTCTTCCATTAGGAGTCGATCGAGGTCTTTAAGCAACGCACCACCGCCGGTGAGCACCATACCTCGCTCTGAAATATCAGAGGCTAATTCTGGCGGTGACTGCTCAAGGGCCACCATGACTGCCGATACAATACCGGTTAATGGTTCCTGCAAGGCTTCAAGAATTTCATTTGAATTAAGAATAAAGCCGCGTGGTACCCCTTCGGCCAGGTTACGACCACGAACTTCAATTTCGCGTACTTCTTCACCCGGATAAGCAGCACCAATTTCGTGCTTAATCCGTTCTGCCGTGGCTTCACCAATCAGTGAGCCAAAGTTACGGCGAATATAGTTGATGATAGCTTCATCGAATTTATCACCACCAATACGCACAGAAGAGGAATACACCACACCGTTAAGTGAAATAATCGCTACTTCGGTAGTACCACCACCGATATCGACCACCATTGAACCGGTTGCTTCGGAGACTGGTAAGCCAGCACCGATGGCTGCCGCCATGGGCTCATCAATCAGATACACTTCACGGGCACCGGCACCCAGTGCCGATTCTTTGATTGCGCGACGCTCAACCTGAGTAGAACCACAGGGCACACACACCAGTACACGAGGGCTGGGGCGCAGGAAGTTATTGTCGTGCACTTGCTTGATAAAGTGCTGTAGCATTTTCTCGGTGACGTAGAAATCGGCGATAACACCATCTTTCATTGGCCGGATGGCACGAATGTTACCCGGCGTTCTGCCCAGCATGCGTTTAGCTTCGGCACCTACAGCGGCAACACTTTTAGGGCCGGCGGCACGTTCCTGGCGAATAGCAACAACGGAGGGTTCATTCAGCACGATGCCCTGATCTTTTACGTAGATCAATGTATTGGCTGTTCCGAGGTCGATGGACAGATCGTTAGAGAACATGCCTCGAAGTTTTTTAAACATGAAGTGGTATTTCCTGTAATAAGCACCTGTCACTGCGCCGTGAAGTGCGGGAATAAGGCGGCTGGACGTGATTTAACAACTATCCGCACACTTTAACAATGGGGGCTATTTTGAGCAAGTAAACTCCCTGACTAAACCGAAAAAAACCAGCCATTACCCTTATTTGCCTGTCGCTTCGCCCATGCTGCCCGCACAGCGTTCAACGAATATACTGACTTAGTCCGGATAACAGGTATTTATGCTTATGCAAGGTTGCGCCGTCGCCGCGCCAATCGATGGTTTAGTAACCTTCCCGAATGTGTATTGTCCTATCGTTACCCCGGTAAATACCAAAGAAGGCCTCACCGCTTGGTTTGTCATTGGTGTCGATATCACCGTCGCCATCCCAGTCGATGTTGAGATACCCGGCCCAGTCGGCACCACTTGCTGCTGGCTCCAGGGTTAATCTTACCGCACCACGCAGTGCAATGCCGTTCTGCATGGCCGGTCCCAGGTTAATCATTGTGTCCGGACTTTTACCTGCGGATAACACGCCGGTACTGCTAATGCCAGGAAGGTAACTGGTAATATCCTGCTCATCGTTACCTTCGGAAACATTGGCAACCGATACCTGCCCACTGCTTTGAGATAAACTTAAGGCAGTGCAGCTATCCTGCACGTTTATCATCCAGTTGCCGTTATCATAATATTCCGTGACCAGCGGGGCCGTCAGCGTTTCAGTTTCCGGCCCAAAGGTATTTTCAATGCGTAACCGGCCATAGCGAAGGTCAGTCCCCTGAATTGAGCCAAAGCTAAATGCCTCACAACTGCCCGGATAAGCGGTTTGGTAACACACACCGTCAGCATCGGTAAGGAATGGCGCGGCAAATGTCATCGACGCATCGGCGCTAAAAGGTGAGCCATTGCCGGCCCCTGGCGACGGGGTGGCAATCTTACTGTAGCTAACCTGAGTATTAAGCACGGTGATCTTACCTTCGCCGTCGAAATCGGTGTTGTCGGTAATAACCGGTGTATCCCCGGCATTCAGGATATTCAATGCGCCGTTGTACGCAGAGTTATCAGCAAAACTGATGGCACTTAACCCACTGCTCCCCGGGTTTAACTGCCACAGGCTGTCGGAGTAATTGCGGGTGACCTGGCCCTTGGCATTATAGGCGGTTACCGATAGCTCAGGTTCGCTGCCGGTAACAAAGTCGAACGGTTGCCCGATGTAAGTAAACTGGCTGCTGCACTGATCTTCAAACTGCGGCGTAGTTGTGGCGCGAACGTCAAAATACGCCGGGATGATCCGGCCCGGCCCGACCTCATTGGCACTGATAACATTACCCAGATAATCAGCATCCTGTACATCCCAGGTATATGACCCCACCTCACTCACATAAGCCTGGTCAAAGCTCCAGTTACCGCTATTGAAAGCGGCGATGTTGACATCAGACCAGGCCTGACTGGCGGCACTGGTCACCGACTGTGACGCCGCCACAAACAACTGCGCCTCTGCCGCATTAACCGAAACCGGCGCAATCCTAAGCAGGCTCATCTGCATAGTACCAGGCTGATAACCAGGCAGAACGCTGTTGTTAGCCCCTCGGGCTGACATGGAAAGCGTAAACTCTGCGCCGGCGGTTTGCGGATAGGACGCCGTGGCACCCAGCGAAATACTGTCTGGAATGCTATCAAACTGGGCACTGCCCGAATCAATTGTCACGCCATTTACACTGGCTGTAGCAGAAAGTGCAACCCGACCTGCGTCGGCGTACGAGAAGCCACTCAGGCTGGTTTCGCCGTCGGCATCAAAATTCAGCGTTACACTGGCAGTATTCTGGCCAGTGCCCGAGCCACTTACGGGTACACCAGCTAATGGTACTGAACACTGATCCGGTGAGTACCCGGTGCCGCCGTCGATACAATCGTAACTTAGCGAAACTGACTGATTGCCGGTAAGCAACGCCTGACAAACGCCGGCGTTATCCCGCACCGCCCTGAGACCAATGCGGCCAAGGTCGGCTTCGGCAACAATATCAGGCAGTACTGAGGAGTATGGGGTGGCGGTATCGTAGAATTCAAAACCGGCATTCACAAAATCGATGTTACAGTCTGTTGTACACTCCGCGGGAGATTGCGGGGCAGAGTCGGTATTCGCAGCGGTTACTGAAAGAGGAAATGAGCCCGCTACAGATTGCTCTAAGGTAGTTGTTACAGAGCCGGAGAACGTTACCGGCATCGACACCGACCAGTCACCATTGGGTAAATTCACACTTACCGGATCGGTCACTAACTCCGAACAACTGGCATTGGCGCAGGCCTTAATGGTAACTGTGGCCGCACTGCAGGTAAGAGTTTGCTCGGGGTGAGTGATTTCATAATGATGCACGCTTACGCAGTCTACCGTGCTGTTTAAATCTGCCCGGATGGCTTCTCTGGACTGTTCGTAATCATACAGTCTGAAGTCATCAATCTGCCCATTGGCCGAGTTGGCCGTCATTTCATAAACAAAATAATTGGCTGAGCTATCACCAATTTTAACCGACGAGAGATTGCCCAGTTCAGAGCTACTGAATGCCCAGTTGCCGTACATGTACACGCGACTGCCATTGACGTACAAATTAACGTCTTCAGAGGCGACGTCCCAGCTTAACGCTATATGTACCCATTCGTTAGCGGAATAACCCAGCGATTGCGACTTAACCTGCATGTCACCATCGTTTCTATCTTCCATGCCAAAAGCCAGCTCACCGTTATTGGTTAACGACATAAAAAAGTATTTGTCGACGCTAGCATTATTGGCACCGCCGCGACTTGCATCAAACAGCATGCGCTGACCGCCGCCTATCCAGGCACTGTCGCTGCGATACCAGAACGATACCGTTCCCCGTGGCCCGATTGTGTTCAGGTCCAGGTTGCTATCCACTTCGTCGAGCTGGTTGTAACGATTATTGTAAGGCACATCCAAAGCCCGGCATGAAATATCGTTCGCCGGTAGTTCAGGGGTTACCCGGCCCACAGGCGTGCCATTGTTCACTTCAGCAGATGAATCAATTACTGCGCCGGCGCCATCCCATGAGGCTTCCTCAAACTGATAATGCAACTTAGCCACTGCACCGGTACAGCTTGTACAGGTGTAATCTGACGCGGTATACAGCCCCTGCACGTCTGCGGTGGACAACTCGCCATCGTAAATCCGTACATCATCAATATCACCTAACATATGGTAGGCGAGTTCATTGCTGTATGACGCATTATTACTGGAATTGGCGGCGCTGGCGCCAAGAATAATGGGTTCGCGGTTATAGCGTAATGTCAGGCCATTAGCCGCATAGCTGCCAAGATAAACGCCATCCAGGTAAGCCTTGAGTCCGGAAGAACTCCACGTGTACACCAGGTGATACCAACGCTCACGCTCCTCAACTTCCGGTAGCGAATATACATTATAGGTTCTTGACCGGGTTTCATGCTTAAACAGAAAGCGCCCATCCTGATCCAGATAAATGGTGAGTTGCCCACCATAATCACGGCCCCTGGAGTCTTTAGAAAAAAGCGCCTGGAATGACTCGCCGTTTCTATCAAGATTGTGATCGAGATTTGCTACTTTAAACCAAAGAGAAATTGAGCCGCTTGTGAGTTCATAGCTACGGTGGTGCGGAATATTAATATGATCGTTATTGCCATCGAACCCAACCGCCTGACAAAAACGCCCGTAATTTTCCGCCCGGGCACCATCGACCGCCTGACCATTAATGCCACTTACTACATCAACAACCTCGCCAGACGAGCCGTTCAGGCTACACACATCCATATTCCAGTGCGAAAGCAAGGTGGCATTTGAGCTACAACTGGTACAGCTAGCTTCGGACTCAGCAAACAATAGCGCAACCTGCTCTTCCGACAGTTGCGAATTGTACAGGCGCACATCATCCATACGGCCCTGATAAAAATCACCAATATCACTGTAAGCTGAATTATTCACATCGTGACGGTTGGCATTAGCCGCTATCACCGTGGTGCGATTGTTATTCTGCCAGCCTGAGGTATAGCTGCTATTTGAGCCTACCAGCA
The DNA here is from genome assembly GCA_002339125.1 of Alteromonadaceae bacterium UBA2620. GTDB lineage: Bacteria > Pseudomonadota > Gammaproteobacteria > Enterobacterales > Alteromonadaceae > Alteromonas. Next base: position 5,441 of record DDJQ01000051.1, on the reverse strand, counting down.
CTTTATCCACGTAGACCTGCATACCAGCAACCCCCACACTGTAGACTACATGATGCCACTGCCCTTCGGTAATCACCGGTGTAGAATTTATCTGGTAGGTCGAATTGCGCGACTCCTGACTGACTTTGATTGCACCAGTGGAAGTAACCCATATTGTGAACTGACCACTGTAATTATTGCGACTGTCTTTTGACAACAGTGCCATGCCACCTGCCTGGGCATTCTCAAAATTGACGAAAGACAGGTTGTCGACTTTCATCCAGAACGATACTGTACCCGCACTGACCTCATAGCGATTACTGTGGGGTAACCGGATATGATCACCATCGCCCCTGAAATAAGCGGCCTGACAAAGTTTGCCATTGCTGTCGATACTCGGGTCCTCAAAGGACTGGCCGTTGATACCGGCTATGGCATCCACCACTTCGCCACTGGCGCCGGTTAAAGCGCAGGCATTCATTGTCCAGCGGGCGGTAGCTGTGGGCAGAAAAGCGGCCTGAGTACACAGATTATCGGCGGCAAAGGTCGACACCCCACTCTGATCATAGGTGATTTTTGCGCGGTCCTGCATTATCACATTCAGCGCATTAACGGCGCCGGTATGCTGCACATCGGTGTTATAGCTCGCCGACGCCACAGCATAAAAATAGCCTTTTACCTGAGAATACTGACCAAAGGTAATATTTCCTTCGGAGTACATTAGTAGCTGATCAGGGTTGCCGTTGGTATTAATCTGATTACTGATATTGGTGGAAAAGTCCCGGGTATAGATTACCACTTTGGCGCCACTGGCTACCTGCAGTTGCGCATTTTGGCCGAGGTTAAGTGTTTCTATCCAATAGATCCCGCTTTGCAGTGTTAACACTGCGTTGAAATTTACCGACAACGATTTAATTTTAAAGGTGTTATTGCTGGATACAGCGGTAAGACTCGAACCGTTGCCGAGGGTGATATTACGGTAATCGCCAGCGCTTAGTGTTGCCGAAGTATTATCCCGAATATAGCGGTCGGTGGTTGAAGACGAATACTGGTAAGCAGCAATGGCCATTCCCGCTGCGCTGCTACCGTTTAACTGACAGGCGACTGTATCGCAACTACTGCCGCCGCTGTTATCTACCATACTGGCAAAACTGATTTGCCCGTCACTGCCAACCAGGGAAGTGCGCGGCTGAAACTGGATATAACCGGAGGACGAGTAGGAACCGGCCGGATCGGGAAAAACACTGGAGCAGCTGGCAGCCGCCGCCACCATGGCAGGCAGCCAAAACAGTAAAATACAACAACGCAATACAGTCACTGCTTACCCTTGATTATCGTTCCTCGAACGCATCCAGCTCGAAAGTCCGGCTGGCCCAAATATCATTCGCCCGGCAGATACCGGTACTCTCAAAGCGATAGTAATTATAATCGACATTTTGCTTTACCACCTGAGTAGTAGTGCAGGTTGCCTGATAGCTGCAGTTTTCCAGCCCATCGCCAGTGCTGAACGCAGCGTTACTGGTGATAGTGGTACTGCAGGTTGCCACCGGGCTGTTTAATGGAAAAGCGGTGCTGAGTAATCGCTGCACTCCGCTCTGAGCCGCCATTTTCGCTCTGGCACCGAGGACTTCATAGACTACCGACTGATTGGATGACGATAGCAGATTAACCATAGTAATGCCCAAAAAGGCGAGTATGATTATAATGAACAAGGTCATCACCAACATACTCCCGCGCTGGCGTTTGTCAGGGAATATTAGCAATGTGGATCTCCTGCTGATAAGCAATCTGTTCATTATTGTCGATAAATCGCAGACGAACTTCGGCTATCGAGTTACTCTGCAGACTAGTAGAAATAATCCGGAACGGGTCATCCTCCTGCGGATTATTCACCGGATCAGCCGATAATACATTGGCCACATGCCCGGCGATAACCGGCAAACCGGGGAAAGCCCCTAACTGATTCACCAGTAAATCATTTTCATAGCGAATGAGGCGATTCTGATACACACAGTAGCTCACGGCCCGGTCGATCAGATAAACTCGGGAAGCAGGCGACTCCTGAGCCAGTAATCCGGTCACCTCAAGCTGCACAATGTTATCACTGTCATCCAGTGTCGTGCAGTCGCCGTCGCCATCATCGCTGCAACCGGACACGGTAACCCGGTGACCATTATTGGCATCAAACACATCCTCACTGCGGGTAGGATACACTACTGCAAAATTATCGCCGCCGGGCAGCTCATAGGGCACATTGTTTATATCGTGCAGGGCAACCACGTCTATTTCGTAGGTGGCATCACCGGCATCGGGCAAGTCGGTATACACCGTGGCCCAGTTAATCGGCACAAACTCCATGCAGTGATAGCTGGTGTTACCGGTTATTCTGACGCTGTTAGGTAAGGCATTGCGTAGTTCCCGTTTAAGCCGTTCAATAGCAAAACGACTCTCGGAGAGCAGTTGCTCACGGGTACTGACATCAATATAGGTTTGCATAGAACCACGCACAAAGCTGGCAATGCCAGCGCTGGCCACACCGAGAATGACAATAACGGTGACCAGTTCAATAAGGGTAAATCCGCGGCTGCGCCGGGTGGTACTGATCATACGTTCCACCGGTAACTGCTGAAGGTTATGGCTTCACCGCCGGGCGTGGTTACGGTTATGACAATCCGCTTTACGTTGCCAATAACCGTGCCGCTACCACCGGCATCGTCATTGACGCCGTCTTCGTTATCATCATAGTAAACCTGAACGGCGACAGAGAAACCGGTATACAGACTCTCGCCATTGTAAAGCACTGGCAGGCCCTGGGCCGACAATATAGTCGCCCCGGATTCATTCAGGCCATTGTAATCATCAATATCATCAAACTGAGCGCGACCTTCGCCGGCATCGGGGCCGAGATTTCCCGAAGTCGTACAGGGTATAGATTCATTGCAGCGCTCGCCGGTGCTGCTGTTAGCCAGGTTGTTATCGAACGCGCGGGCATTAATTTCGCTCATCAGCGATTGCGCCAACTCGCTGGCCCGTACCTGCCAGATGGGCTCCACACTGAGCCGCGACTGCGGGCCAATCAAACCAATGATCACCATCATAATGATGGAAAACACAGTAATACCAATAATCAGTTCAACGAGGGTAAACCCTTTAACCACTTTAACAGGCATGGATGTAGCCCTCGCTTTCAATACAAACATCCACGCTTGACTCACCAGTGATAGTTACCCGGCACGGCGTTCCCGTACCACAGTTAGCTGCATTGTTCAGCGGCCTGCCCAGCGCATCAAACCCGATATAACTGAAGTTAATCAGCGCGCCATCGGCACTGGATAAGCTCAGTCCCTCATCGGTAAGCTCGGTACCCACAGTGGCCAGAAACCCTGGAGCATCACTGGCTATGCCGCTGCCGCACGTAGCACTGCCGTTACCAGGTGCATAATCGAGTGCTGGTGGTCCGTATGCGCTATTAGCGCCGTATTGAAAGTTAAGCCGAAAGCAAAACCCGTCACGGGTATCCTGCATGGCTCTGATTTGCATATTACGAAGGGCGGACACAAGGCGGTCCTGATAGGCGTATTCAACATAGCCCTGACGGCTCTGAAGTCGGGTGCCGGCCACAACGGCCAGCACGCCGATTAGAGTTATTACAGTGACTAGTTCAACTAAACTAAAACCACCGGCTCTTTTAATGACCTTACCGGTCATAGTTCAAGCCACAATCAAAAAATTATGGTTAACAACCTGTGTCAACTAAAGCGACTGAAGGAACACCACTATCAGTTGCTTCTGTATAAGTTACTGCACAAGTATTATCTGTAGTCCCTTCAGGGTAAAAAGTAATTACACCTGCAACTTCAGGACTAGAAGTCTGATCCCCTGCCGTTGTAACAACAGCATCCCAGTCCGTATCGGTGATATCAGTCCACGCTGAAATTGTTGGAGTCCCTGTAAGTAACATCGTATCCGCATCAGGGTAACCATAGTTAATATTTACTGTGGTGCCGTTTATCGAAACAGTCGTTGCTGCGATGCCCTGCGAGCCTGCGATCGCTGATTTTGCATAAACTAATTGCGAGCCACCTTGTAATCCGGCTTTAAGACCCTGAAGAGTAGATGCCCGAGCATCGCTCTGGAAGTCAATAAAACGCGGTGCGGCTGTTACGGCTAAAATGCCCAGAATTACGATCACGATGATCAGTTCAATTAAAGTAAAACCACGCTGTTGCATGTTAATTCCCCTCAAAACAAGTTTTTCTATTATTCACTATTTTTCAATTGAGTACAGCGTTTTACTGTACTAATTAGACGAATTGTTAGTATTGTTACTAAAGACTACCACCTGGCCAATTCTGGGATCGTATATAAATCCATCCCCAACGGTGTCATCGGTTGGTGCATTCTGTAAATTCCGTACTGATTTACTCAAATAATAAAAGCACAGGTCATTGCCACCGGAGCCTGTACCATTACTGAAGTTAGTAAAATAACGGAAGCTGTCAAACGGGCGGTTTGCCCAGTTAGACGTGATGGTAGGTGCGCTCTGCATAATCAGGTTAAAAATACTCTCACAATCCAGTGCCGACATGGCATCATCTTCGGTGCTGTTGTCGTTATTTACCTGCCCGGTGGGATAGCCGGTATTGCGGTCTACGCCCACAATAATTCCATCGATGGTCACATACGACAGATTGGCGCCCTGATTGTCACGCGGCCGGGCCTCAAGCTCCCATTCCGCCCTGACCAGACCGACGCCGGTAGCAAAGCCGCCGGAAACCGCCTCGATGGTGGCATCTTCAGCTTGTTCAGTCACATCCAGGAAGCGCGGTATTGCCACCGCTGCCAGTAACCCCAGTAAGACCACTACAATAGTGAGCTCAATGAGGGTAAAACCTTTTACACCCGCGATCTGCGAACCCGCGTTGTGACGTTTACAATTTGTCATAGATAACTCCTGAACTCCCAATTTACTCACGAACTAGTCATTCCCTGATTGTTGAACAATACCTGTAAAAATACTGTAGTCGAAATAGGGGCCGGTACTCACCCGGTAGCGACACCGTGCATTCGGTGTTTGCTCCCCTTCATTGTCGCTGGCGTAGTAATCACCCAGTACCCGAAATCCCTCAACCCGGGTTGACGTATTCAGTAATTGCTCCCAAAGCTGCAAACAACTCTCTGAACTCGGCTCAACTTTCGGCCAGCCAAAGTGAGCCATTCTTACCGGCCGGCGGCCGACTTCCTTACCTTCGTTGTCGTAGTGCACCAGCATAATCATTTCCGGGCGGCCTTCCGCCTGCCACTGCCAGTGAGCATTGGTGGCACTGGTTGCAAACTGGCGGGCATAGCCCTGCATAATTTGTGCTTCCACATCCGGTTCACTGTCGTACACATACACAATCGCGGTTGCCATCAAAATGGTAAACACAACGATGACCGCCAGGTTAACCAGCACCCGGTTA
>DDJQ01000119.1 GCA_002339125.1 Alteromonadaceae bacterium UBA2620 | reverse complement strand
TCTCCTCGCTATTCCTGTGTGTTGTGACGGTAAATGAGTAGCCAGACTGTTATGGAGGTCCCGGACAAGCCCTTCGGACTTTCCGGGACGACGGGAATTTGAACCTGTCATCCCGTAAGTTTCGGAGAAACTATCCGGGATCTCCTCGCTATTCCTGTGTGTTGTGACGGTAAATGAGTAGCCAGACTGTTATGGAGGTCCCGGATAAGTCCTTTGGACTTTCCGGGACAATTAAACAGGCTCAGGCCTGTTTAATTGCATAACACTGATATTTCATTTCCAGATACTCTTCGATGCCTGCGTGAGCGCCTTCGCGGCCCAGACCGCTGGCTTTTACCCCGCCGAAAGGGGCATTAGCCGCTGAGATGGCACCAGTATTAATACCGACCATACCGGATTCAATGGCATCTACCACGCGCTGTGTTCGATGCAGGTCGTCAGTGAAGAAATATGCGGCCAGTCCGAACGGGGTATCATTAGCGTACTCGATCACTTCTTCTTCCGTATCGAAGGGGATAATAGGGACCAGCGGGCCGAAGGTTTCCTCGCAGGTGCACTGTGCCGTTGGCGGTACATTGGTTAGTACTGTTGGCGTATACCAGTTGTCGCCGTTTGGCAGGCGTTTACCTCCGGTCAGCAATGTCGCACCGTTACTGAGCGCGTTGTCCACGTGCTCGGTTACCTTGTCGGCACCCGGCGCGTCAATAAGTGGACCAATATCAACACCTTCGTCGAGGCCGTTACCGACTTTAAGTGCTTCCACTTTTTTTACCAGTTTGGTCTGAAAAGCTTCCAACACGCTACGCTGCACATAAACCCGGTTGGGCGAGATACAGGTTTGCCCGGCGTTACGGAACTTGCCCTTCATGAGGCCATCTACGGCAAGGTCGATATCGGCGTCTTCGAATACGATAAAGGGGGCATTACCACCGAGTTCCAGTGACAATTTTTTCACATCCGGCGCGCATTTCTTCATTAATTGCGAGCCAATTTCGGTGGAGCCGGTAAACGTAAGTTTGCGTACCGTGCTGTTTTCACACAGCGCGTCGCCGATAACACTGGCCTTACCGGTGATTACCTGAATAACGCCTTTGGGGATGCCGGCCTGGATTGCCAACTCACCCAGAGCCAGAGCCGTGAGGGGAGTCTGGCTGGCCGGTTTTACTATGATAGTGCAGCCAGCCGCTAGTGCTGGCGCCACTTTACGGGTAATCATTGCCGCGGGAAAGTTCCACGGTGTAATGGCTGCACAAACCCCCACAGGGTCGCGGGAAACCCGAATTTGCGTATCGGGTGTACCGGCCGGCAGAATTTCACCATTAATGCGCATGGCTTCTTCGGCAAACCATTTAACGTAGCTGGCGGCATAAGCAATTTCGCCTTTTGCCTCGGCCAGCGGCTTGCCCTGTTCCGTGGTCATGATGGTAGCCAGCTCGTCGGTGCGCTCCACCATGAGTTCGTACCATTTGCGAACCAGCTCACCACGCTCTGCGGGTGTTTTTTTGCGCCACAGTTTAAAAGCATCGTTCGCCGCCGTTACCGCCTGATTAACCGCATCAGCGTCCAGCTGTGGAATGGTTGCTATTACTTCACCCGTGGCCGGGTTGTCCACTTCCAGACTGTCTGATGTCGTCACCCATTCTCCGTTGATCAGGCAGGCTTGTTTAAAGATGTCGATATCATTCAGTGTCATAATCGGTGTCCATTCTTGGTTAAAAATACGTGATGTCCTCTACTTTGTACTGCTAACGGTCGGTGCGTAGATCAACTCTGTCTATTCCCCCGGAAATTGTTTAAACGAGCGAATACTGGCCAGAGAGGATTCCCACAGGCACTGACTAGCGGTAAAAATATGCGCATCGGGTTGTTTGGTCGGAGGCGAATTTAGGCTGCCGGCTGGCACTACAGCCGTGGCGTTGTCTGCCATAACGTAAGGCAGCGCAGAACCACAGGTTGCACAAAAACTTCTGGCGTGTCGGGTTGAAGGAAGTTGGAAATGACGGATATTTTCTTTACCTGTGAGCCAGGTAACAGCGTCTGCGTTGATAAACAGATTGGCGGCAAATGCAGAACCGCTATCTTTCTGGCAATACTCGCAGTGACAGATAAAAAAATGGTCAAAATTGTCGGCTACCGTAAAGGTTACCGCTGTACATAAACAACTGCCTTGTATAGCCATGCGCTTCTCCCTGAAGGTAAATAATAAAACTAATTAAAGCATATTTTAAGAGGGGCCGGGAGTAACAGGGGGTAGGTGATACCGACTCTGACCTGGAGGAACAGAGCCGGTATAGCCTGAAGATTAAGCTAAAACGGTTTTCAGAGCGCTTACACAGGCATCAGTTTCATCGGGAGTCCCCACGCTGATGCGTGACCACGAGTCATAACCAGGCCAGGTTCTGCCTACTACTTTTACCCCTTGTTCGCGCATTTTAGCTGCGAACTGATCGTGAGGCATGCCGGTATCCACGTAGATAAAGTTACCCTGTGGGTTTTTCGCGTAAGGGCGGCCTAACTCTTCTGCTACGGCAGTTAGCTTGGCGCGCTCGGTCGCTACGCGCTTACGCATGGTGTTAAGGTTTTCGTGGTCGTCCATGCTTGCCATACCGGCAACCAGACCAAGGTAGTTAACCCCACCCATACGCAGTTTACGGCCGATAACCTGAGCCTGTTCGGCAGGCATAATGGCGTAGCCAAGACGTTGACCCGCCATCGCGTGAATCTTTGAGAAGGTGCGGCAAATAACCACATTGTAACCTTCAGCAGCCAAGCTCGACTGCACGTTTCCAGGGTATCCCGCAGACATTTCGATATAGGCTTCATCAATGAATACCTGAGTCTTTTGCGATACGCGTTTGGCAAATGCGTTCAGTTTGGCAGGATCCAGCTCGCGGCCTGTTGGGTTATTCGGGTTACAGATATAGACCGCAGTGGTATCTTCGGTAACCGCTGCTTCAATTGCATCCAGGTCGAAATCCATGTTGGCATCCAGTGGGACGTAAGTCACATCAGCACCCATAAATTCCGCACCACGAGGCACGCCTTCGTAGGTGGCCATTGAGGTAACCAGCTTGCCGCCATTTTGTGTGATCCAGTCGGCATAGCCAAACAGGATAGGTGATGAGCCATTAGTCACTACTATTTGATCCACCGAAACGCCTTCTTGTTTGGCAATTTTTTCTTTTAGTACTGACGTGGTGGGATCGGCATAGCGGCACAAGTTATAAAGTTCGCCCTGCATGGCTTCTACTGCTTTGGCAGACGGGCCAAAGGCATTTTCGTTCGACGATAATCTGATTAATCCATCATTCAGATTGGGCGTGGCAGACGGAAAGTGTTCAGTCTTCATGCCCGCTGCGTTGAGTTCTTTAACCCCGGAATCTACGCAGGCGGCCAGGGCTGTTGCACCGGCTCCAAGTCCCACTGCTTTTAACCATTTACGGCGTGAGGAATCCACTGGTGGCATGTTTTGGATATCAGATTTCATAGGTCAGGTCACTCTGTCTTCAATATATAAAGTATACGGAGTATCCACATTAAAGGGTATTTGAGGTTGATGCAATAGGGCGATTTAAAGGCGCAAATCAGGTAGTTGGGTGATCTGAATGGTTTAAGAGATAAACGGGGCGTGAACAAAAAATTGAAAAAATGCAGCTGGTGCACCAGTTTTTGCGGTTTCAGGAGTGATTAATCCGGCAAATAAGCACTGACGATGAAACGTACATAAAGCGTTCAGTTGTCGAAAATCAGGGATAAAAAGCACTGTCGCTCAGGTTCAGCGATAAGTGCCTTTTACAGCAGCTTGAACGTAGCTCGCTCGCAATCAGAATGATCGGATGATAGCCAGTCGTTATCGTCGTCAAAATAGGGCAGTGCGCTTTTTCTCTCAAAACGTTCGGTCAGGGCGGTGAGTACCTTGGGGTGGATATAGTATTTTTCGCATACCGCCGGGGTATTACCCAGTGTTTCTGCCACCAGTTTTACCAGCGTTGCGGTAAACTTGCGGCGTGGGTGTTCAGCAACCAGCGCTGCTGCCTCATGGGCTTGTTGCACGGCCAGTCGGGTGCCTGTCCAGGTACGAAAGTCCTTGGCAGAGACAGCCATTTCGGTGAGTGAGTGAAGGTACTCATTAACGTCGTCACTGAGCAAATCCTTCCACTGCCCGCCTTGCTTGTAACGTAAAACCGGGTAGCCGGGCCGGGCTGCGCTATCACAAATTAGCTGTGAGGCGGTTGGGTCGCTGATATCGATATGCCGCGTCTTGCCATGCTTACCGGTGAAGTGAAAGGCAAGTTCCTCACCTTCCTGTTCCATATGTTTGCGGCGGAGCGTTGTCAGGCCAACCGTACCATTTTTCTGCTGATATGCGCGATTGCCAATGCGAATGCCGGTTCTGTCGAGCAGCATAACTGCCAGTGCGCAGGAGCGCTGTAAATCCCACTTTTCGTGATTTAAGTGTTTCACATAGGTCTTACGGATCTGCGGCAGTACCCGCGCAAACTGTTTCAGACGGGCGAACTTTTCAGCCTGCTGCTGAGCTTCCCACTGCTGATGATAAATATATTGCTTGCGCTGACGCTGGTCGTAACCAAAAGCCTGCACCTTAGACAGTTCACACAAGCTAATGCGAACATCCTGCCACATAGGGGGAATGACCAAACCTCTAAAGCGCTTGAGCAACGTTTGTTCGGTAACTTTTTCGTTATCAGTCAGCAAATACTGAAACCCTCGCCCGCGTTTACGCCGGGTTACAAGAAAACTCTCACATTCGTGAATTTCTTCACTGGTGGTGGCCACGGCGCAGCAGTATTGCTTCACGCTGACTGGCGTTGTTCGGTTATGCATAAGTCCTTGTGGTCTGGATGGTTGTCCTTAAGCTTGTACGGTCAGACTGTGAAGAGGTTCAGAATTTTATAAAAGGCGGGAAGTATAACCGACATTCCGCATCAAATTCAG
>DDJQ01000089.1 GCA_002339125.1 Alteromonadaceae bacterium UBA2620 | reverse complement strand
ACAGTTAATCCGAACATAGCCATAATCTTATGTATGTAGTGAAAACAATACCCACGCAAAAATCGATACATAATTACCTAGATATCATTGTTAATTTAGTGTAAAAATAAGGGAAAACCCCTAATTGTTATCCCTTATGAATTTTACATTGACCGAAGAACAACAACTTATCCAAGACACCGCGAAGCGCTTCGCTGAAAATGAACTTGCCCCCGTTGCCCAAACACTCGATGAAACCAAGGATAAATCGATATTGTTAGCGAATTGTCACAAGCTCGCTGAATTGGGTTTTATGGGTTTGAATATCGACGGTGAATACGGCGGTACCGAAGCGGGTACCATTGCGTTCAGCGTTGCTATGACAGAAATCGCAAGGGGGTGCGCGTCTACCGCTGTGACTATGTCGGTGACCAATATGGTGGCTGAAGTTATTCAAGCGGTCGGGTCAGAACAACAAAAAGCGCATTATTTACCGTTGATTTGTAGCGGTGAGTATAAAGCAGGCAGCTTTTGTCTAACTGAATCTGGCGCGGGTTCCGATCCGGCTTCTATGAGCACGCAAGCAGAAAAAACCGACAAGGGCTACGTTATCAATGGTACCAAGCAATGGATCACCAGCGCAGAGTTTGCTGGGGTCTTCGTAGTGTGGGCGGTAACTGATGCTAATGCGGCCAAAGGTAAAGGGATTACTTGTTTCTTGGTCGATGCTAACAGCGCCGGTATTACTGTTGGTCCCGCAGAAAAGAAAATGGGTCAGCATGGCTCGGCCACCAACGAAGTTCATTTCAATAATGTAGAGGTTCCTGACAGCGCGGTTCTGGGCAAAGTCAATGATGGCTTCCGTATCGCGGTCGCTGAACTTGCCGGGGGACGAATTGGCATTGGCTCTTTAGCATTAGGTGTCGGTCTAGCCGCCATGGATTATGCCACTGCTTATATTCAGGAACGCAAACAATTTGGTCGTCCTATTGCAGATTTTCAAGGATTACAGTGGATGATGGCTGATCGCTACACTGAACTTGAAGCTGCGCGACTACTGTTACTTTCAGCCTCAGATAAAAAAGATAACGGCTTGGCGTTCGCTAAAGAAGCATCGATGGCCAAAGTCTTCGCCTCGGAGAAAGCCAATGCAGCCTGTTATACGGCCTTGCAAATGCTCGGCGGGTACGGCTATATGCAAGAATACCCATTGGAGCGCATGGCGCGCGATGTGCGTATCACGTCTATTTATGAAGGCACAAGCGAGATTCAACGAGTCATCATTGCCCGCGAAATCTTGCGAGAGTTCAAGTGATTTCCGCCGTTACTAAACCGCTCGCAGGCTTAAAAGTACTCGATTTTTCGGGCCTGTTACCAGGCCCCTACGCTTCTATGTTACTTGCCGATCTAGGCGCTGAAGTAGTGCGCGTAGAGGCGCCTGAACGCGATGATTTAGTGCGTGTGATGAAGCCCCAGATTAATGGGCAATCCGCTGCCTTTTGTTATCTCAATCGTGGCAAGCGCTCAATTACGCTTGATTTGAAACATGCTGACGCCGCAGCTACGGTCAAACAACTCATTCAACACTACGACATCGTAATTGAACAATTTCGGCCCGGCGTAATGGCTCGGTTGGGTTTGGGTTACGCAACGTTGGCTGAAGATAAGCCAGACTTGATCTACTGTTCAATTAGTTCATACGGTCAAACCGGTGATTATGCGGCGCGCGCTGGGCACGATATGAACTTTCTATCCTTAGCCGGTGCCATGAGCTACTCAGGGCGTAAGGAATCGGGGCCGTGTCCCTCTGGTATTCAGATTGGCGATATTGCCGGTGGGTCTCAACCTGCGGTGATTGCCATTTTGGCAGCGGTAATCCAACGTCAAAATACCGGGCAAGGTACGCATATTGATATTTCGATGGCGGACCAAAGTTTTGCTCTGCAAGCCCTAGTTGCACCGAGCGCCTTGAACGACGGTGATGAGGAAAGTTACGAAACCCATTTGCTCAATGGCGGGGGCATTTATGACTACTATCGCACCAGTGATAATCGGTACATGGCCGTGGCGAGTTTAGAGCCTCAATTTCGTCAACGTCTGCTCGAAACCCTTGGCTTAGCGAATTTATACAACTTAAAAGACAGTGAGTTGAAGCCACATATCGAACGTCGTTTTAGCTCACAAAGTATGGCGTATTGGACAGAAAAGTTCAGTGCTGTCGATGCGTGCGTTGAGCCTGTACTTACCTTGACTGAAGCGAGCCAGCATCCGTCATTTAAAAGCCGCGAATTGATAAAGGTAGGAGCTGCAGGCGATAGACAAATTGCTCCACCCACCCAATTCAACTTTCAGCCCAACGAACTCCCCAGCGCAGCTCCTGTTAAAGGTGCCCATACGGAACAGGTGTTAGCAGCGGTAGGCTTTAGCGACAATGAAATTAATGACTGCAAAATTAATGGCCTGTTTGGTTAGTTAAAAAATAAAACAGGTTGCATAGAAAAACTTCACCCATGACGAATCACCAAAATAGTAAAGAAAACAAAGAGAGTGCCACCATGACGATGCAAAATTACCAGCAATATTACGACAACTTTTCGCCTGCCGACATTGAAGCGCTCATGCTGGGCAGTCTCAATGATGGTTTCAATATTTGTGAAGAGTGTGTCGATAAGTGGGCTGCCGACCCTTCACTTGTCGCGCTACGGCATGAAGGCGCTGATGGTAGTTCTACTCAATTAACTTTCAAGCAACTACAAGAAAAGTCATCACAATTTGCGAACTATTTGGCTTCACGAGGCATTGGCAAGGGAGATCGTGTTGCCGCTTTGCTACCGCGTACTCCTGAGTTGATGGTTGTTATCATGGGGACATTGCGCGCTGGCGCGATGTATCAGCCTTTATTCACTGCATTTGGGTCAGGGGCTATTGAATATCGTGTGCAGCAGGCGAGTACTCAGTTACTGATCACTGATCCAAACAATCGCTCCAAGCTTGATGAAGTGAACGGCTGTCCGCCAGTGTTGCTGGTCAACAAAGCGAATGCCGATGCGAAATACGCTAGTGATTTAGACTTCGCTGAGCAAGTCAATGCCATGGCAACTGTATTTACCCCAGTGCGAGTGGGTAAAGATGAGCCGTTTTTACAAATGTTTACGTCAGGTACGGTGGGTAAATCAAAAGGCGTGGCTGTGCCTACGCGCGCCGTATTGTCGTTTTACGTATACATGAAGTTCGCGATTGGCCTAGAGCCTGATGATAATTTCTGGAACGTGGCTGACCCAGGTTGGGCTTATGGCTTGTACTACGCAGTTGTGGGGCCGTTATTACTTGGCAATACCACGCACTTTTGTGAAGCGGGTTTCACCCCAGAAACGACTTACGCCATGATCACAAAATATAACATCACCAACTTCGCCGCTGCTCCTACAGCGTATCGTATGTTGATGGCGAACGACCACATTTTAGGTGCCGACGACAAATTCAACGTGCGTGTAGCCAGCAGTGCGGGTGAACCGTTAAACCCAGAAGTGGTGGGTTGGATTGAACGTCGCTTGGGCTGTCCGGTGATGGATCATTATGGTCAGACCGAAACTGGGATGACGGCGTGTAACCACCACAATTTAGCCCAAAGTGTGGTTCGAATTGGCTCAATGGGCTTTTCAATGCCGGGTTACAAAGTTGTTGCACTAGATAATGACTATAATGAAATCCCAGCAAATGAAGGTGGTCAGCTCGCGGTTGACGTAGAAAACTCGCCGCTATTTTTCTTCCAAGGCTACACGTGGAATGAAAAGAACCCTTTCTATGGTAAGTATTATTTAACTGGCGATGTAGTGACGAGTCACGGCGACGGTAGTTTTACCTTCACCGGTCGCGACGACGATATCATTACAACAGCGGGTTATCGAGTGGGGCCAGCCGATGTAGAAAGCACCTTACTTGAGCATGAATCTGTGGCGGAGTCTGCTGTTATTGGCAAGCCTGACCCCAAACGCGGTTCTATTATCAAAGCTTATGTGGTGGTAAAACAAGGATATACCCCGAATGAAGAATTGAAAGAAACGTTACAGGAATTAGTGCGTCGTCGTTTGTCGACCCATGCGTTTCCGCGTGAAATCGACTTTATGGATGAGTTGCCAAAAACACCAAGTGGCAAAATCCAGCGCTTTATTCTGCGTCAACAAGCGCGAGACGAAGCTGATAGTGTGACTACAAATTAATGATAAAGGGGCCCAGAGCCCCTTCGCCCGTCCTGTAACTACAGCGACAAAAGTTAAACTCAAATAGGTGTGGACATGTTGAGCGTTGAAACCATTAATCAATTTTTTTCCAAAGAATTTCCGCAAGCGAATATAGAAGTCGTAGCCATAGAAGATGGTAATGCTAAAGTGCGCCGTATTGTCACTGAAGCCGATTTACGTCCCGGTGGCACGGTTTCTGGGCCTACCCTAATGGCGGTAGCCGATTGTGCAATTTACGTGGCAATATTCAGTAAACTTGGCATAACGGCTATGGCGGTAACCACTAACCTGAATATTTCGTTTCTACGTAAACCCGAAGCTGATAAAAACATAGTGGCAACTTGTCGCTTATTAAAACTAGGCAAACGCCTCGCAATGGGAGAGGTATATTTGTATTCTGAGGGATGCGACGAGCCTGTGGCTCATGTATCGGGAACCTATTCATTGCCTTAGTCAAGCTGGCAAGAGATAACAGAAGGTAGCACAACCATGATGACGCTCTACGAAACAAAAACCGCTCCCAACCCTCGCCGTGTCCGCATGTTCCTCACCGAAAAAGGGGTCGGAGTAAATTACGCCCAAATTGACATCGAGAAAGGCGAAAACCTGACTCCTGAGATGCTCGCAAAAAATCCTTTGGGAAAAGTGCCAATCCTAGAGCTTGAAGATGGAACCTGTATCAGTGAATGCGATGCAATTTGCACCTACCTTGAAGCGCAGTTTCCTGAGCCCTGTTTAATGGGCAAAACACCATTGGGAAAGGGCATAGTCGCCATGTGGCAACGGCGCATGGAGGTTGGGCTCATGCTACCCATAGGCCAGTGCTTTCAGCATACAACAGGTTATTTTCGCGACCGCATGACGCCCGTTCCTGAGTTTGGTCAAGAGGCGGGGAAAGATTATAAGAAAAGCCTGACCATCCTCGATCAGTGTTTAGCTGAGTCTGAATTTATTGCGGGCGATGCATTTTCTATCGCGGATATCACAGCCTTGTGTGCCATTGATTTTGCGCGTGTGGTCAAAATGCGGCTAGACGACAACCACCCTAACGTACAACGCTGGCACGCCAGTGTCAGTCAAAGGCCAAGCGCGAAGGCGTAGTTAAGGCGTAGTTTAGGGGGGAGTAAATTATTTCTATTGATTTGCTCCGACCCCTTTTTCGTTTGATGAGGTAAAGCAATGGCTCAAAATTCAGCAGTGACAGACGCAGTAGTAATCGTAAGTGCGGCGCGCACCCCGATGGGTGGTATGATGGGATCGTTAAGTGAAGTGCGTGCGCCTGATTTATGTGCGGTGGCCATTAAGTCTGCGCTCGAACGTGGTGGTGTAACCGCGCAAGATGTAGATGAAGTAGTCATGGGTTGCGTGTTACCGGCTGGTCTAGGCCAAGCGCCAGCACGTCAAGCTGCGCGTAAGGCGGGTATTCCAGATGCAGCGGGTGCCACTACGGTAAATAAAATGTGTGGGTCTGGAATGAAAGCGGTAATGCTCGCCCACGATCAAATCCTTGCCGGTTCTGCCAACATCATGCTGGCCGGTGGTATGGAAAATATGAGCCAAGCGCCGTATTTATTACCCAAAGCGCGCGCGGGTTTACGTATGGGGCATGGCGAGATTATCGATCACATGTTTTTCGACGGTCTCGAAGATGCTTACGAAGGTGGCTTGATGGGAAGCTTCGCGCAGAAGAGTGCTGACGATTATCAAGTTACCCGCGAAGCCATGGACGACTTCGCCATTGAGTCGTTGAATAAAGCCAATGCCGCCATTCAGAACGGCGAGTTTGTAGAAGAAATTGCACCGGTAAAAGTCGTGTCTCGTCGTGGTGAACTCTTAGTTGATACAGACGAACAACCCGGTAATGCAAAAATTGATAAAATTCGAGGTTTGAAACCGGCCTTCAAAAAAGACGGCACAGTCACCGCTGCGAATTCAAGCTCAATTTCCGATGGCGGTTCGGCGCTGCTGTTAATGCGAGAAAGCGAAGCCAAAGCGCGCGGCCTAACACCCCTAGCTCGTATTGTCGCTCATTCTACCCATGCTCAGTTACCCGCTGAATTCACTATTGCCCCCATTGGCGCAATTGAAAAAGTGTTAAGTAAAGCGGGATGGGACAAAGATCACGTTGACCTATTTGAAATCAACGAAGCTTTTGCTGTTGTCACCATGTTAGCGACTCAAGAACTTGGTTTAGATGTGAGCAAGGTTAACGTGCGTGGTGGTGCATGTGCGTTGGGCCACCCGATTGGTTCTAGTGGTTCACGTATTTTAGTCACGCTGTTATACGCGCTAAAGCAAAAGGGCCTGAGCAAAGGTGTTGCGTCTTTATGTATCGGTGGCGGCGAGGCCACGGCAGTTGCGGTAGAGATGCTGTAAGCGAAGAGCGAAAATCATAGGCGAAGGTTGCAAAACGCCTATACAAACCAAGGTGGAAACGAGCGAAGAAACCTGAGCGTCGCGTTCCACTTTGGTTTGCTAACTAATGGCCATGTATGGATGGCGATGATTGAAAGTCGCAACCGAACGTTACATGCTTATGATCCAAGCGTGTTGGAAACGGAATTTACTCAAATTTGCAAAAACTACAAGACAGAATTTCTTCAGTTAGAAAGTAAGTTAGGCAAATTAAGCGAGCACATCAAACAAGATGGCGTAGCTATTTATGAGGGCGCCCGCTGATATATGGTTTTACCGACACGCTCGATGTGGTGAATTAACGTATCATTTTGGATGTCGTTTTTTAGCGAAATATCAAATTTATAAATTAAATCTAAATCTTCAATAGCTTCTTGAATACGGAACAGTGTTGCAAGTGACCCTTGCGACGCATCCTCCAATTCAACTGTTATATCTATATCAGAGCCTAATTTATGTGTTCCTTTGGCACGGGAGCCATATAAAACTACCCTTTTTACCGAGGGTAATTTGCTGAATGTTAAACGCAATAACTCAATAGTATCAGCTTCGAGACCGGTGTTGTCGAATTCATTTTTCAATGCTCTATTCATTTCCATACTGTTGAGCCGCTAATAACTTAAGTCTCTCAGATAAAGCATTAAAAGAAGCGAAATAATGCTCTCGTATAGCACTGATTATTTTGTCAGTGGTCGCTTGGTTATAGGTATGAGAGCTAAGGTTACGACTTTTAATCATATCCAACCATACCTCGCCATCTTTGATTAGGCCTGTATTGAATGCTTCACGGGCCACGTTTTTTGAGCCAAAAAGGTCGGTAAATCCCTGGTCTTCTAAAAAGTCCTTTTGCACCTTCCACGCAAGCTCATGAGTGTATTCAAACGCTTGAATGAAACCTTGTTCTTCAAGTTCGTTGAGCTCGGCTTGTTGCATAAATTTAGTTAATTGGGCTAGTGCTCGCTGATAGTTGTCAAAACGTTGTAACCAACGAACATCCGGATTTGCCATGCTAAAAACCACCCTATATAAACTAAATATTTGTCTTACGACACGAAAGATTTATAACAAAAGCGATCGCTTGTTACTACTAATTTTCCGCATTATTCCCAACTGACGTACAGCTGAAACCTGTGATGAGATAGACCACAATGACCATCCCATTTGGGAAAAATAAAAAAGGGATATTTATGAAATTACTAAATACGGACCAATTGATGTTGGTCAACGGTGGAAATACCACAACAGGAGCCATCGTCGGTGCTGGCACTGGGGCTAGTCTGGCGACAGCCGGTGCAAGTTGGGGAGCGGCTCTGTCTGGTGCCCAACTTGGCTCTCGTGTGGGAGCTGTCGCAGGCGTAGCCGGTATCGTAGTTGGGGCTATTATCGGTGGTGCAATCGGTTACTTTACACAGGAGTGAAATTAATGCAGGAATTGAATCAGCAAAGTCTATCGTTAGTCACCGGCGGAAATGCAAGTGATGCGGCTGTCGGCGGAATCTCTGGATTCGCTGGTGGTGCAGCTATCGGCGCCCAAATCGGAATGGTTGCGGGTGTGCCCGGGGTATTAGTTGGCACATTGGTAGGTGGATTTGTGGGAACTATCACTGGTGTTTACGCGGCACTTGAATCATAATCGTGTTGCTTGGGGCTCATGACGGGCCCTACTTACAAGGGAATGCTCATGCAAGTCAGTACTAATATCACCATACCTCCTATCCTTATTACCATCACTATTATCGCGACCTTTCTGTCCTATTTTTACGACATGACGTTGTTCTACGTGTTAGGTGGTGTATTTATTACACTTTCTGTGACTAATTTGTTTTTGGTCCTGAGGCGCAGTCCTCGTAGTGTGGTAGAACGAGATTCAACCGACGCTAACTAGATAAAAACATATTTTCAGACGAGCTACTTTATTTCATCTGCATAACCGTCAGCGTGGTGGCAAGTCAGACATAGCTCTCCATTGACGTTGGTTTCGCGTAGCAAATAGGTTTTGTAAAGTTTTTCGCTATTGAACAGTTTTTCAAACAAACCCACGTTGGCCCATGGCTTGTCGTCTTCTAGCTCGCCATGCACGAAGTGGCAGGTTAAACAGGTCACCCGACCATCTTTTGATAGGGCCATGTGAGGAGGCAACTGTTCAGGCGAGAATTTGCCCAGCATGTGCTTGGCTGACGACGGATCATGGCAACTCGTGCTCATAGTAGCGTCATCAGTGTGGAAGTGTTTCCGGTTGACTTCTGTTAGTCGGCCATTTTGCGGTAATGACGAAGGCATTTCTTTGTGACAGCCAAGACAAGTTGCGGGATCTGTCTGTGCAGTAACTTGATGTACCGATGTCGGTATATTTTGTTGCTCAGCGTAAGGCTCCTCAGAAAACGAAGCCCCAGAAAACAAAGCTTCAGAAAACAATAAAACAGCGCTTAAAAGTGTTAAACCAAAAGTTATTCGTTTCATAATCATTCAGTACAGTGCCTCAGTACAGCACCTCAATAAAGTACCACGAGCTGTAATGCGCCGAGGTTGGTTAAAAAATCGGGCTCGTCAGTGTTGCTGCCTAGTGTGTCGAAGTAATCGAATTTAACTACTACATTGTCGTGCATTTGCATCGAGATACCCATGCTGAGTCGTTTGATGGGGTTTACCCGATAAATCATACCGTCATCATCACCATTGAAATGATAGTCTGGTAACCATCGGTCAAAGCGTACATAACTGGTTAGTGGCATGTCGCTCCACGTGGTAAACCCTTTTGCAATCATTATGTAGAATGCGCTTTCGTCACGGGGAGCAAACAGGTTGTCAAAATCATCTACATAACCAGTAAATTCGTTGCGCCACATGACTTCTCCTTTCAACTGCCACTGCTCATATTCAGCATTTAAGTCTAGTGCAAAAACCTCGTTACGCCGGTGTCCTTCACCGTCTGAGTCGAGTAACGCGGACGCACCGATTTCGAGCCTTGAGTTGGACTGAGAGTGCAGTAAAAAAGGTGTACGACCGAATACTAATCCTAACCTACCGCCGATACTGTCCCCGTCATCCTCAAATACTGAATTAGTCCAGAACACTGCATAATTTACATCGCCCCAACTGCCATAGCTACGCAAGCCATCACCGCCAAATCCACCTTGCTGAATACGCTCTGTGGTGAGTGGCGCGGAGTAGGCAATACGGTCAGGGGAGGCAAAATATTGATAATCGATACCAAAGGGAAGATCGAATCGACCGAGCTGAATATGAAAGCCGGGGTCATTAAAAATGCGCCCGCGGGTGGGTATGTTATCGTCGAACCAATAGTAATCGATGACTGCAACGCCCACATCAGCGGTATCACCATCCCAAACCAAGGCTGCATTAGCTGCAAGGTGATCACTGTAGATATATTCTAAGCCCAGCTCTAAACCACCAAACTCAAAGTGACGTTGATTAACATTCTTGGATAACGCCGCAAAATCGTAAAACCCTGCTAGCCCCAGTTCATTTTCTGGTGGTGTAATGACTGCTGTCGGTGCAGTAAATGTAGGAGCTATATCGGAAGTATTAGCAGTGGCTATTGAGTCATTAGTATCAATTTTCTGTTGCGATTGCCCTTGCACCTGTTCTTGCCTCTGCTCTTGCTTGAGCGCAGCGAGCTGTTGTTCTAGTGTTTTAATTTTGGTTTCTAGGGTTAAGATCTTGTCATTCTTTTCTTGCAGTACTTCTCGTATCAGAGATTCTGAAACAGCTCGAATACGGGCATCAAGCTCCTCGTCAGATTGTGCATAAGCACTCGCAACATTTGCGTAGCTAAACACTAACGCAGCGAAAATCAAGGATACGGGTCGTTTGGTTATGTTCATCGTTATTATCCGCTGTGTTTGATTCTCATTATATCTGGTTCCCAGTACGTCTGGTTACCACTAGGACTGGGGACGCAGTTTGAAAAAGGAAACCGCGTTCAAGAATGACTCAGCTTGTCCACTCAGCTCTTCCGAGGTGGCGGCAAGTTGCTCGGAGGCTGAAGCATTTTGCTGAGTGGCGGTTTCTAGCTGATTCATCGCTTGGTGAATTTGATTGACACCGCTTGATTGCTCCTCCGATGCAGCGGTAATTTCTTGCACCAAATCAGCAGTTTTACTGATGCTTGGAACTATTTGCTCAAGTAATTTACCTGCCTCTTCGGCAATAGCTACGCTTGCTGAGGCCAATTCGTTGATCTCTTGCGCGGTAAGTCGACTGTTTTCTGCTAGTTTGCGAACTTCGGCAGACACTACCGTGAAACCTTTACCGTGTTCGCCAGCATGTGCAGCCTCGATTGCCGCATTTAACGACAGTAAATTGGTTTTATAAGCAATGTCTTCAATTAATGTTATTTTATTAGCGATTTCTTTCATTGCTTGTACAGTACGCAGAACTGCATCGCCACCGCGCTGAGCTTCCCCCGACGCTTTTACAGCAATACCATCGGTTACTCGCGCATTTTCTGCATTGTTTTGTACAGAGTGATTGAGGTGTTCAACCGAGGCGGTAGTCTCTTCAACACTCGCGGCTTGCTCGGTTGCACTTTGACTCATTGACTGCGCAGTTGCACTGACTTGTTCAGATGCACTCGCCATACTGTCAGCACCGGTACGGACTTGATAAATAACCTCAGTGAGTTTGTTGACCATAGCAGACATGGCCTGTAGCAACTGCCCTGTTTCGTCTTTCGAGGAGGCTTTTATTTTTAGTAATAAATCACCCTCGGCAACTTTGTTAGCAACGTGGACAGCCTCGGATAAGGGACGAGTGATAGCACGGGTGATATAAGCCAAGGGTTATTGCCACTAATGCCCCCGCTACAACGGCACTACCTGTTTTGCTCAAGGTAGCGATGACTGCATCATCTGAAGCAATTCGCGCACGACGCATTGCGTCTTTTGCGCTCTCTTCAACACCACCAATGATGTCCTGCATAGCACTTCCAATGGCATCGGCGTTGGCGTCGCTTTGTGCCCGTTGTTGATTAATCGTGACTAACGCATTTCGGGCGGTCATCAATGCGGTTACCGCGCGCTGGAATTGTTCATTATGATACGTGTCTAACTCCTTAACTTTCGCTATTAGTTGCTGGTCGTTTATTTTACTGATGCGCCCCTCGCTAGTGTTTGTGCATATTCCTCTATCTTGATTCGACTGATGCCAATTGTCGTTTTTATTTCCATCGACAAATCTGCCCAAAGGTTCTCACGCTGTAGAATAAGTTTTGCATCGCCACCAAGACTAATTTGTTTATTAATATAAGCCTTTACGTCAGATTCAAAGTTTTCAGTAAGCTCGATTATTTGGTCATAAGCGGCTTCCATCGCTAGCATGGCTTGGTTAGCTTGGTCATGGCGGATAAAAAAATCGTTGGTTAGGGTATATACTGAACGAATGGCAGGTTGGAATTTTGTGTTGTGTTCGCTATCTGCACGCTCAACTATCTCCCGTAACGAACTATCGGTTGCGGCTTCAATAACGCCTTCATCAGTGCGAGCACCCAATAAAATAGCATCAGCAAAGACGTCAAAAATAGCGACGTTAGCTTCATGTTCTGCCCATACACTAGTTAACTCAGCGATATTTTGGGCCGCCTGTAACTCCATGACATATTGCATATCGGTGGTAACCGATAGCTTCATTTCCATTGCTGCATCAACCCAAGGAGATGCTCTCAAAATATCTTGGGTTTTGCTCTGCATGGTGTTCATGCCCTGATAATTGAACAGTCCCACGGTTAATATGATGAGCGTTATCGCGATAAAAGCTACCGTGAGCTTAGTGCCTATTTTCCAATTTTTAATCTGCACAAGTGCTCATCCGCATAGAATCGTTACCAAAAAAGGGAGCTTAAATTGAGTAAAGAGGCTTGAGCGTTAAATGTAAACACCGGGTAAACGGAGTTATTGATCTGATGCAAGCTGGAGCAGAAAAGCACTTTTTCTGGTGTTGTACCCCTAGTCAATATTACGTTAACCGACGAAAACGATGTTATTCGGGGGCAGTGAAAGGCATAATACCGAAGTGTTCGCGCTTTCAATTTACTAAGATCTATACTTCTATACTCATGCACTCCATTCAACGCCAACTGGTTAACTTAGATATGCTGATTAGCGATATTGATGGGCTTGCACGCCATGAATATGGATTGGCTTCCCATGTCAAATTGCTTAAAGACGTCCAACGCGTGCTGAGCGAAATTGATGTTTTGGCAGAACACGAAACGATAGCTTCCTTTAATAAAGCTGTACTGCAAAGTGGTCTAGCTAAAATATTTGCTGATAAACGCTTACCCAGTATCTACCGGCGATTGCTCGAGTACGTGCTGCAATATTGGGATGCGCAAAACAAGGTTGACGATATTTTGAACTCAGAATTTAATGAGCATGCCGATAAACGTCTCGAACTGCTACAAGTTAAGTGCGTGAAGGCCAAAACACAGTTCAAGACCGTTGCACAAGCGATGGGGCGTACAGATTACATGCTTTTTTTACAGAGCTTCGGATTAGACCATGATGACTGGCGCTGGTGAAATTCGGAATTTCCGTTAAGCTTTAACGCAATGCGTGTGGTTGTGTCAACAAAACCCACAACAAAAATGGCACTCAAAATTTGATGATTTATACTTAACAGGTAAAGTGTAAGGAATGGTGCATTTGTATAACACGCGATTTTCTTCTTTAGGCGTTACACTCGCAATAGCAGTGGGGTACGCTTTTTGTGGGCTCCTAGGACAAATTGCTTCTGTCCCTCCTGGGTATTCCACCATTATCTGGCCAGCCTCCGGCCTCGCGCTTGGGGCTGTGTTATTGTTTGGGAACAGGGCGCTTTTTGGCGTGCTACTAGGCTCGTTTGCTATCAATAGTTATATTTCATTATCCATAGACTCATCCTTACCCTTTCTATTAACGCCTATCATAATAGGCTTGTTTGCTACCTTGCAGGCGTATGTGGGCAAGTTATTGGTCGAACGTTTCATAGGCTTTCCCTTTAATTACTTTATACCTAAATACGTTATTAGTTTCTTAGTTTTAGGCGGTGTGGTTAGTACTCTGGTGAATGCCACGCTTAGTGTGTTTTTTTTGCATTCCGTTGGTCTTGTCCCCGAAGAAGCGGTTACGGAAAATTGGTTAATATGGTGGTTAGGTGATGCCATTGGCGTTATTTTTACGATTCCTTGGTTAATTGTGTTCTTTCCAAACATTAGCAAACTACCCAAGTCGAAAATGAAAATGGTGTTACTGACCTTATTGGGTACGCTGATTTTTGTGGCGTTGGTTACGGGCTTATCGGCATACGGAGAAAAGCTAAAACAACAGGCATCATTCAGCGATAATTCTACGTTACTAGCGAATACGCTAGCCACCAATGTAACTAATGCGACTAACACTTTGTATTCGCTGAAAGGATTTGTCCTTACCAATCCAGATATTAATCCGCATTCGTTTCGTGAATTTACCGATGAACTCATTTCTCGTTATCCTGTGCTGCATGGTATTTCTTGGAATCGTGCATTTAACGGTGAAGAACTAGCCGATTTCGAAAATTTAACTGCGCAGCAATATGCTAGGCAAGCACCGCCCGTGAATTTCCGTGTCAGTGAACGTGATGTCGACGGGCAGTTAATCAAATCTCGCCCTAAAGATAGGCATGTTGTGGTCACTTATATTGAGCCATTTAGTGATAACAGCAAAGCGCTCGGCTTTGACGTATACTCTAATGCGTCGCGACGCGCAGCTCTGGATACTGCTCTGGCCAATAATAGTATCCAGCCTACTTCGCCCATCAATTTGGTTCAGGAAACAGCAAGTCAAGCCGGTATTTTGGTGTTTTTACCTGTTCACCAAGATAATGATACTCAATTACAGCTGCTGGGTTATGCCACCATTGTGTTACGTATGGGAGATCTCGTGGCTGGCGCTATTGGTAACATCATTATGCCTAACACCGCTGTGGCACTCATTGACGTTAACCAGTCGGGTGAAAATAGTGTACTGTATTCGACTAATTACAGCGCTACTGAACTCACACTCTTCAAGCAAAATGATGTAACCGATAACCAATTTTTGCTACAACAATTTGCCCTAGCGACAGTCGCTGAAATTAACGTAGGAAGTCACAACTGGTACTTGATTCACACCAACCAACATATTTTTGTAGAGCATCCTTGGTTGGTCCATATCCTTGCCTCCGGCGGCTTTATTTTCGCAGGTTTATTGGGCTGGTATATGTTGGTAGTAGCAGGGCACACTGACGAAATAGAGCATCAGGTTGAACAACGCACTAAAGAATTAAACGAAGTTGCCAATCAATTACGAGAAGCCCAAAAACTACAGCAAGAAGAAAAGGAAGCCGCGCTAAAAGCGAAACTGGAAAACCGCGCGAAAAGTGAATTTTTGGCCAATATGAGCCATGAAATTCGCACGCCATTAAATGCGATTCTCGGGTTTAGCGAGTTGATAAAAAGTGAAGCAAACAACGCCGCAATAACTGAAAAAGCCAACAAGATAAATCAGTCTGGTGAGTTACTTCTGAGTATCGTCAGCGACATCTTAGATTTGTCTAAAATTGAGCGAAATGAGCTGGCATTAGAATCTCAGGTGTTTTTGTTGTCTTCGGTTTTAAAGCAGATCTATGCGGTCTATGAGCCACGCTGTAAGGAAAATGGTATTGCTTTCAAACTCAATTTTGGCAGAGGTTGCTCGGCTTACTACGTCGGCGACCCATTACGTTTGAAGCAATTGTTATTGAATGTGACGTCTAATGCGGTGAAATTTACCCACACGGGGGAGGTTTCTATATCTATGCAATGTGAACCCATGGATGAACATTTTCAGCGCATAACGTGGGTCATCTCAGACACAGGCATAGGTATGTCGAAAGCGCAAATTGAAGACATATTTGTTGCTTTCTCGCAGGCGGATACGAGTAACAATCGTCAATATGGTGGAACCGGCATTGGTATGACCATAGTACAGCAATTAGTTGAATTAATGGATGGCACCGTTGCTATTGAGAGCGAAGTTGATCAGGGTACAACCGTGACTCTGAGCATACCCTTCCCAGTCGCCACCAGAGAACAAATTGACGACTTCAAACGAGCCAATGTACGTTCAACAAAACCTATTGTGGTTAAGTTTTCGGGCAACGTATTGGTAGTAGAAGATAACCCCATTAATCAGCAAGTTATGCTGAATCAACTTACCTCGTTGGGTTTGACCGTACATCTCGCAGAACATGGTGGCGAAGCGGTAAATATGGTTAAGGAACACTCATTCGACATTATTTTAATGGACATTCAAATGCCGATTATGGATGGTTTTGCTGCGACCAAAAAAATACGAGCCGACGGAATGCAAGTGCCCATTGTTGCGGTTACCGCAGCGGCTATGATTGAAGACAAACAAAAAGCCTTAGCCGCCGGAATGAATGAACATTTAAGTAAGCCCTGCTCGCGTGAATCGTTGATTGCGGTGCTGCGATCCTATTTGACCAACGAGTGATGTATGACCATGTTCACTCTTCAAATTGCGTTATATGTTGCTCACCGGTAACGCACCAAAGAACTCACTTCCACTAACCCCCTGTAATGCCCTTGGCCGATTTTGGGCACTGGCTGCACGACTAAAATAGGGATACTCCCCAGTACGCATTTTACGATACTGACTGGGCGACAGACCCATTAGTTTCTTAAAAATTCGCGAAAAATAATAGGCATCATGGTAACCCACCGCAAACGCGACATCGCCAATACTATTGGTGGTGGTATCTAAAAGATGACATGCCCGTTCAATTTTCAACTGAATAAAATGATTGATAGGGGTGGTGCCGGTGATGTCTTTGTATTTTTTTACAAAATGGAATTTAGACAAATTAGTTGCCTGAGCTAAGGCCTCTAAGTCGAGTTGTTCGTGAATGTGCGCCTGCATGATGGTGTGCACTTTTTCTAAATATAACCCCCCCCGTGCTTGTTGCTGCTTGGCCAATGGATGAATGAGCGCAATATGACTCAAAATTTGCTTGAGTTGATTGGCAGCTAAAATATAAGCATGAAGGTTATGGGTTGACTCACGAGTTTCCAATAGCGCCTCGAATTCGCTCGCTATGCGTGATTGGATGCCAATCGATAATAAATAACGTGTGGTGGTGCCGTCACCTTGCCATAAATGGCGAATAAAGTGGCTCGCTTTGTTACCATGAAAATGTGCCCAATAAATGCTCCAAGGATTTTTTTCACGGGCATGGTAATGATGCGCCACGCCGGCCGGAATAATCAGGATGTCGCCCGCGCGAACCCGCAATTTCTGTCCATCCACATTGGCATCACCTTCGCCGTCTAAACAATATATTAATAAATTGTCGTCATGTTCAGAACGCTCCATGTGGTGACCTAGCGCGCGGTGATAATACCCGATCCCCAATGGATAAAGTTCTTCTGTGAGCGGGTTTTGAGCTAATTCACCAATGATTCTGCGGGGTATTACGAAGCGCGTACTGTCGGCCGGAAGGGGCCAATTAGACGGTAAACTCATAACTACGACCTATGTATTAGGGTAATTACCTATTAAACCACAATATAGTCCAGTAATTAAGCAAGATTATCAATTCTGAATCGTCGATTTCATGTTAAAACTATGTAATCAGCTTATTGCACATAGGAATCAGGACATGACTCAACAGGTACCGCTACTCATTAACGGCGAATTGGTTCAAAGTGAATCAACTAACATCATCCCCGTCACTAACCCCGCCACGCAAGAGGTAATCGCTCATGTTCCTTGCGCTACCCCTGCAGAGGTGGATCGTGCGGTGGCAGCAGCCAAAGCTGCGTTTGAAACATGGAAAGAAACTCCAGTTGGCGACCGTGCTCGCCTGATGCTTCGCTACCAAGCATTGCTCAAAGATAACCAAGACGAAATTGCTACTTTACTAGCGCAAGAGACGGGCAAAACATTTGCTGACGCTAAAGGCGATGTATGGCGCGGCATTGAAGTGGTTGAACACGCCTGTAATATCGCCTCGTTGTCGATGGGTGAAACGGTAGAAAATGTTGCGCGTAACATCGATTGCTACAGCATTACTCAACCATTAGGCGTTTGCGTTGGTATCACGCCTTTTAACTTCCCGGCGATGATCCCATTGTGGATGTTCCCGATGGCCATTGCTTGCGGTAACACCTTTGTGTTGAAACCGTCAGAACAGGACCCGCTTACGCCAATGCGCTTAGCCGAGTTGTTCAAACAAGCTGGCGCACCAGACGGATTATTACAAATCGTCCATGGTACCAAAGACGTGGTGAATCAGTTGTTAACCCACAAAGACACGCCAGCTATTTCGTTTGTTGGCTCAGTTGCAGTAGGTGAACATATCTATCGTACCGGTACTGAACACCTTAAACGTGTACAAGCCTTTGCTGGTGCTAAAAACCACATGGTAGTGATGCCTGACGCCTCTAAAAATCAGGTTGTTAATAACATTGCGGGCGCCTCGGTAGGCGCTGCTGGGCAGCGCTGTATGGCTATTTCAGTCGCTGTGTTTGTTGGTGAAGCGCGTGAGTGGATCCCTGAGGTGCGCGACGCCCTAGCGAAAGTACGCCCGGGTGCTTGGGATGACCCAGATGCAGGCTACGGTCCTTTAATCAACCCACAAGCTAAACAACGTGTGTTGAACTTCATTCAAGAGGGCAAAGATGCAGGCGCTGACTGTATCCTCGATGGTAGTGATTGTGTGGTTGAAGGCTTCCCTGACGGTAACTGGGTCGGCCCGACTATGTTCCGTAACGTGTCGCGCGATATGTCTATCTATCAAGAAGAGATTTTTGGCCCCGTATTAATTGCGCTGGAAGTCGACACGCTAGCCGAAGCCATCGAGCTTATTAATGAAAACCCTTACGGTAACGGTACATCTATCTTTACTTCTTCGGGTGCAGCAGCTCGCAAATATCAGCACGAAATAAAGGTAGGTCAAGTAGGTATTAACGTGCCAGTTCCTGTGCCACTTCCTATGTTCTCGTTCACCGGCTGGCGCAAGTCGTTCTATGGCGACCAACACGCCTATGGCAAGCAGGCTGTGAAATTCTACACCGAAACGAAAACAGTGACCTCGCGTTGGTTTGAAGACGATATCGACACTGGTGTTAACACGACGATTCAACTGAAGTAATTGACCTGAAATAAGCGGAGTAAAACGTGGATTTTGAGTTAAATGATGATCAGGTTGCTTTTGCCGATGCGGCGAAAGCATTTGCCCAAAGCGAATTAGAACCTAATGCCGCCAAATGGGATGAAGAAGAAATTTTCCCAGTGGAGGTGTTGCGCAGCGCGGGTGAAATGGGCTTTTGTGGCTTGTATACACCCGAAGACGTAGGAGGACTCGGCGCTAGTCGGCTAGACGCAAGTATTGTGTTTGAACAACTGGCGATGGGCTGCACTTCAACCACTGCCTTCATTACCATTCATAATATGGCAACCTGGATGATTGCCGAATTTGGTAATCAAGTAACCCGCGAGCAGTGGTGTCCAGAGCTGGCTGTGGGTGAAAGGTTAGCGTCGTACTGTTTAACTGAGCCTAATGCAGGTTCTGATGCTGCGTCGTTAAAATCGACCGCAGTCAAAGATGGTGACAACTATATTGTTAATGGCAGTAAGGTATTTATCTCTGGCGCGGGCAGCACCGATGTTTTAGTGGTAATGTTGCGCACCAGCGACAACGGCGCGAAGGGTATTTCAGCGTTCGCCATTGATGCCAAAACCGACGGTATCATTTACGGGCGTAAAGA
The DNA here is from genome assembly GCA_002339125.1 of Alteromonadaceae bacterium UBA2620. Classification (GTDB taxonomy): domain Bacteria; phylum Pseudomonadota; class Gammaproteobacteria; order Enterobacterales; family Alteromonadaceae; genus Alteromonas. The sequence goes on along the minus strand of DDJQ01000089.1, from coordinate 21,679 downwards.
GACAAAAATGGGCTGGAATAGCCAGCCAACGCGCATGATTACTTTCGAAAACGTGGTCATTCCGGCTTCTTGTTTGTTGGGTAACGAAGGCGACGGTTTCAAAATCGCGATGATGGGGCTTGATGGTGGTCGCATCAACATTGCTACCTGTTCCATTGGCACGGCGCAAGCCGCGTTGAATAAAGCTCGTGACTATATGCATGAGCGTAAGCAGTTCGGTAAATCGTTGGCAAGTTTTCAGGCACTACAGTTCAAGCTCGCTGATATGACGACTGAATTGGTTGCCGCACGACAAATGGTGCGTTTGGCCGCTGCTAAACTTGATGCGAAACATCCAGATCGTTCTACTTATTGCGCTATGGCTAAACGTTTTGCTACCGACGTTGGTTTTAATGTATGCGACGAGGCGTTACAAATATTTGGTGGTTATGGTTATACCAAAGAATACCCGCTCGAACGCTACTTACGTGACAACCGCGTGCATCGTATTCTTGAGGGCACTAACGAAGTGATGCGTCTGATTATCGCCCGTCGCGCTTTAGAAGAAGGTGCTGCAGATATTCTGTAGTTTGCTCAAATAACTGTTCGCGACTTGTTGTTGGTCAACAAGTTGGCGAACCAATAGGAACCAGACATGAGTTGTGTATTGTTTAATGAAATTTCTACTCAAGATGGTCATAAAATCGTCGAAATGACGTTGAATGCAGAGCGTTCGCTGAATGCCCTGACGTTCGATATGATGGAATTGATCTTTCCTCAACTGCTAGAAATACAAGACGATGATAGTGTTGTTGCGGTCATTCTTGACGGTGCTGGCGAGAAAGCATTTTGTGCCGGTGGCGACATCATAAATTTGTATAAATCGATGACGGGTGAGGGGGGCAGCGGCTTCGGCGAGCGTTTCTTCACTCTTGAATACCAACTCGATTATCTCATTCACACCTTCCGTAAACCCATTATCTGTTGGGGCGCGGGTATCGTAATGGGTGGCGGCATGGGCCTGATGAATGGCTGTAGTCATCGTATTGTCACCGAAACCTCACACCTTGCTATGCCCGAAGTGACCATAGGTTTGTACCCAGATGTGGGTGGTAGTTGGTTCTTGAATCGTATGCCGGGCAGAACAGGTTTATTTTTGGGTTTAACGGGTAATCCAATGAATGCCGCTGACGCTTTGTGGTTGGGCTTGGCCGACCGCTTTTTAACTAATGATATGCGTTCTCGTATGGTTAATGACCTGCAAGCGGCACCGTGGCAACACAGTGAAAATGCACATGCCGTTGTCAATGGCGTACTTCGCAAATTAGAAAAAGATGCGCAGCCACAATTTACCCAAACATCACCGGTATTAACTCACTTTGACACTATCCAAGCGGTCACTGATCACGACAGCGTGGTTGAGATTGTTGCGGCTATTCAGTTACTAAGCACTGAAGATAAATGGCTGAACAGAGCTAAGAAATCTATATCACATGGTAGTCCGTTGGCGATTCATTTGATTGCTGAACAGCTGCAGCGTTGTAAGCACATGTCGCTGCAAGAAGTCTTTCAAGCAGAGTTAATTTTGTCGGTGCAATGCTGCAACAATGATGAGTTTCCCGAAGGAATACGAGCGCTGTTGGTTGACAAAGATGGCCAACCCAAGTGGACGTTTGCCAGTGTCGCTGAGGTTGATTGTAAAGTGGTTGAAGCATTTTTTGCGCCCCCGTGGGAAACCAATCCATTACTGGCAACTGTCGGCGTAGTTTAAGAAGCACAGATAAAGGTGAGTAAAATGGCAACAATTGGTTTTATTGGTTTAGGTAATATGGGCGGCCCTATGGTCGCGAATTTGGTCAAAGCGGGACACATAGTGAAAGCCTTCGACTTGTCCCCAGTACAAGTTGGCAAGGCCATTGATGATGGTGCCCAGGGCGCGCAATCGGCGCAAGAAGCGGCGACCGATGTCGACTTTCTTGTTTCAATGTTGCCAGCCGGCAAACACGTTGAAAGTCTTTTAGTTACGGGTGAAGGCGCTTTGTTTGACGTTGTGAGCCCTAATACCTTAGTTATTGACTCCTCAACCATAGATGCGGCCACTGCTAAACGCGTAGCTGAAGTTGGTGCAAGTAAAGGTATTAGTTTTGTTGATGCGCCGGTGTCTGGTGGCGTTGGTGGTGCAGTAGCGGGTACGCTTGCATTTATGGTAGGCGGTACGGCAGAACAATTTGCCAAAGCTCAACCCATTTTGGCCTGTATGGGCAAGAATATCTTTCACGCGGGCGAGAGTGGTGCAGGACAAATTGCCAAAGCATGCAACAATATGCTGTTAGCGATTCACATGACAGGTACTTGTGAGGCCTTAAATATGGGGCTGAAAAACGGCCTAGATCCAGCGGTGCTCTCTGAAATCATGAAACAAAGCTCGGGCAACAACTGGACATTACAAGTGTATAACCCCGTACCTGGTGTAATGGATGGAGTACCTTCTGCGAATGACTACCAAGGCGGTTTTCAAGTCGATTTAATGTTTAAGGATTTGGGTCTAGCAATGGAGTTAAGTCAACAAAGCGCATCACCAACCCCCATGGGATCTCAGGCACGAGCGCTATTTAATTTACACAAGGCAAAAGGCAATGGCGGTCTTGATTTCTCAAGTGTGATGCGGTTGTATCAAGAATAATAAATAGAGGGCATTTTCATGCAAGTAAAAGACAATGTATTTGTGATAACCGGCGGCGGTCGTGGTCTTGGTCGAGGTATGGCTGAAAGCCTTGCCAAACAGGGCGGCAAGTTAGCACTCATTGATTTAAACCAAACCGCGTTGGACGAGGCCGTCGCTTCTTGCAAGGCAATCGGTGGCGACGCCAAAGGATATATTGGTAATATTACCGATGAAAGTGCGGTAGAAGCGACTTTCGCCCAAATTAAAGCTGATTTTGGTCAAATTAATGGCTTGGTGAACAATGCCGGTATTATGCGCGACGGTATGTTAATTAAGGTCAAAGACGGTGAACTACAAGGTAAAATGAGCTTGCAACAGTTCCAATCTGTGCTTGACGTGAATGTGACAGGCACCTTTCTCTGCGGCCGTGAAGCAGCTGGGATCATGGCAGCTCAGGGCACAGGCGGTGTAATTGTGAACATCTCTTCGGTATCGCGTGCAGGGAATATTGGTCAAACCAATTATTCTGCAAGTAAAGCCGCTGTCGCTACCATGGTGTCGTCTTGGGCGGGGGAATTGGCGCGTCATAAAATTCGCGTAGGCGGTATTGCACCAGGTGTTATTGGTACTGACATCATTGCTGACATGAAGCCAGAAGCTATAGACCGCATGATTTCAGCCGTGCCGTTACGCCGTCTAGGTAAAGTGGAAGAAATGGCACATACCCTACAGTACATCATCGAGAACGACTTTTTCACTGGTCGAATTGTCGAGATGGACGGTGGGTTGAGGGTGTAAACCACAACAACTGTGTAGAGTGTTTGTCATTTAATAAGGCTCCCTTGATGGAGCCTTTGTTATTTCTGAAACAAGGATAGTAAGGAAAGTATCGCCAAGTGGAAAATGTTGGTCAGCGATTTATACCCATAGAGGGAAAAATATTCTCTTAATTTCAGTACGACGGGCAAGAAAAAACGAGGTAGAGCGCCCCAACCTTAAGCAAAAACGTATAAATGTCGATTTTCCAGAGTGGGTGATAGATTCTCTCGACCAAGAAGCTAGCCGAATTGGTGTCACTAGGCAGCCTATTATCAAAATGTGGCTAGTAGAGAGGCTTGAAGCGCAAGAGGCAACCCGGCGACTTAAATGAATTAGCGTTAAATACGCTGATTTACCTACTGGCTCTTTGGTATCAGTGTGAACTTACTCACTAGTGGGCTTGTGCCAATTGCACCTGCCTTAGTGGCGCCGCCGATAAGATAAATGGATTGCTCGGCGTTGACCGCGCCTAATCCATGTCGCGCAGAGGGCATGATACCGAATTCTGTCCATGTTCGTTGTACGGTGTCGTAAGCAAGCACCTTGTCGAAGACTCCACGTTCTGGTTTGAAATACTCTCCCCCAAACACGTAAATTATGCTGTCTACTGCAGCGCACGCTAAGCCGCCTCTGGCCTCTGGCATCGGGGGTTCTTCTATCCACTGGTCCTTTTCCACGTCGTAAACGTGATGCGTTGCCAAATTTTCCAACTCAACGGTACGCCCGCCGATAACGTGCCAACGTCCGTTAACGACTGCACTACACGCACTATTTTTTGCCTGGGGCAGCGGTGGAGCTGTTGTCCAACTGTCGGTGGTTGGGTTGTAGATGCCATGCCAGTCGGTATCGGTACTATCGTTCCAGTTACCGTTTTGCTCACCCGCAAGCGTCCGTCCACCGGCTAGATGAATGCGGCCATCAATGACTGCGATAACGGTTTCAGAAAGAGCGATGGGGATGGGCTGTTTGGGTTGCCAACTACCAGCGCCACTCGATAGCAAATAGACATCTGTTGAATTGGTCCATTTTCCTTGTGCAGTTTCTATGAATCCACCTAATGCAAATAGCTGTGGGCCGATTGACGCCAGTATCGGGTGGTGACGTGGTTCGGGAAGAGATGCTAATTCTACCCATGTTGCATCAGGTGTGGTGATATCGCGCGCCCACACTTTTTCGGTAATGATATAACGTGCCTGTGGATGTGCGTATAACCCTCCCGCAACCACAAGGCTGCTTTGCCAATGGACAGGGTAAATTTCTTGTACCGCTTGAGGAAGTGGCGTGGTCACCGACCAGTGGCTGGTTGAATCTTCAATTTTTGTACTTTTTGCAATGGTTGCAGGCTTTGTTGCTTCGTTTGAAAAGATCACGCGTTGTGTCGATGATGAGGAGTCATTGGGCTGAGCTATTAAACTCAACGAGACAACCGTTAATAGTAGGTTTATTAATAATCCAAATCTCGTTGTCATAACTCTTCCTCTCAGCTATTCGCTAGTGTGTCGCTATAAAAAACCATTTTCGCCAAGTACTTGCAATTTAACCAGATAAGCTTACATTCTTTTGCCTTCGTCTGGTTATTTTATTGTTAACCTATTTTATCGTTAATTCTCGGAAGCGTTATGTCAGAAAAACACCGTATGCTCAAAGGGCAGCTATATAAACCATTTGATAAAGAGCTCGCCGCCGACAATAAACAGGCCCGCATGCTAACGCGTTTGTTTAACAGTAGCACCGAAGAACAAGGCGATTACCGCAGAACTTTACTCAAACGACTGTTCAAAAATACCGGTAAAAATATTTATATTGAACCGCCTTTTCGAACTGACTATGGCTGCCATACCTCGGTAGGGGAAAATTTCTACGCCAACTACGATTGTATTATTATCGACGTGTGTCCAGTTACCATTGGTGATAGCGCGTTTTTGGGGCCAAGGGTGTGTATTTATACCGCGACTCACCCGATTGATGCCGAAGTGCGCAATACGTTCCTTGAATACGGCAAGCCCGTCACCATTGGCAACAATGTATGGATTGGGGGCAACAGCGTAATTAACCCCGGAGTAAGCATAGGCGACAATGTGGTGATCGGGTCAGGCTCTGTGGTAACCAAAGACATTCCTGCAAACACCATTGCGGCGGGAAATCCCGCCAAAGTTATCCGAGCGATTACCGAAGACGACAAGCGTTACTGGCAGGCGCAGGCGGCGCAATATGAAGCCGTCAGGAGTGATCGTAGCGAGTAGGTTAAATCCTCGCTATCGAATTTCTATTCGCTATGGTGGGTAGGTATTTGAAAGTGTCCTGCGTAATAGGTTGCTGTCCTTGGGCATAGGCCAAGGCTAAATCTGCGGCACGGGTTGCCATAATTTCTATGGGATAATGCATGGTGGTTAGTTTGGGACGACAAAATTGCGCCAGCATTACGTCATCGAATCCGATAATAGAAACATCATTAGGTACATTGATATCGTGGTCATACAAGGTGTTCATTGCGCCCAACGCCATCGCATCGCAATACGCCAATACGCCGGTAAAATCTGCGCCAGACGCGAGTAGCTGACGCATCGCAATTTCACCACCATCTTGGTAGGGGGCGGCGCGTACCACTAAACTTTCCGGCAATTCGATGCCGTGCTCACTCAGCGCATCGCGCATTCCATTTAACCGGTCTTTGGGGTCTTCAATATCAAAATCACTGGTGATTACCGCTATTTTTCGGTGCCCTTGTTTAATTAAATGCTCTGCCATAATACGACCACCCGCGTAGTTATCTAACCACACACAGCGGTGCTTTATGCGCTCGATATAGCGATTAATTAATACAAATCCGGGTGCTTGTTTTGACAACTCAATGAGCGTGTCGTCATCGAGGAACTTGGCGTGTACTACCATTGCTTTTACGCGGTGGTTCAACAGTGTTTCAATCGCTTTTAACTCAGTTTCGGCGCTAGTCGAACCCGCACTCATCAATAACTGTGTATTGGCTTGTCGCGCAATTTTTTCTATTGAGTCAGCATACGCCGCGAAAAAAGGGTCCATTAATTCTGCGAGCACTACTCCCAACGATGTGCTTTTTTGAGTGACTAACGCCCTTGCATTAATGTTAGGGCGATAACCCATCTGCTGCATGATTTTTTTGACGTGTTCACGGGTTTTCGGGCCGACTTTGGGGCCATCATTGATGACACGAGACACAGTCGCGGGGGAAACATTTGCCGCTTCCGCAATATCTTTTATGGTGATCACAAGCGCTCTTTACTTGGGTACTACAACTTAATGGATGCTAACCCTAGCATCAAATGGGGAAACAAAGCAAAACATGCCATTCACTTTACATTAACAAAAGTCGTTGACAGCTGAGGGAAAACGTTTTACCTTTTAGCCATCAAAGACGATATCTAGTCAAAAATCATAGTTTCTACGCTGTATCAGGATTCAAAACGAGGCCGACATGAAAGGTAAGAAAGCAAAATTAAGCACAAAGATAAGCGCACTCGCGTTTGCTTTTGCGAGTTTCTCTCACGCCAGTGTTGCAGATAGCCATGCTCCACTTACACTCACTTCACCTAGCGGAAATATTAAGGTAACCGTTAATGCCGAAAACGGAGTGAGTTACCAAGTTGCATTTAATGGTAAGCAAATTATTGCTCCCTCGCAGATTGATCTGATTTTGCAAAACACGCCGAGCTTGGCCCAAATGCATCAGGTGTCTGGTGTTACTCACGACAGTCTGAAACAAGAACTATTTCCTGAAGTTCGCGTTAAGTCGAAAAAAATAGTCGACCATTATCAACAAATGACGATTACCTTTTCGAACAACTACGCGGTTGAGTTTCGCGCTTATGATAACGGTGTAGCGTATCGGTTTGTTACGCAGTTTTCTGACCCTATCACGGTAGTGAATGAAGTGGCTGAGTTTAACTTCTCGCCCTCAGCAAGCGTTTATTACCCGTTAGAAGAAAGTTTTTATTCGCATAACGAACGTAGCTATTTGCATCAGGATATTGGCAATATCAAAGTAACAGACTTAGCAAGTACGCCAACCTTAATCGATACAGACGGTGGCAAAGTATTAATCACCGAAACCGCATTGCATGACTATGCTGGCATGTGGTTGTTGGGTGACGGTCACGATGGTTTGCAAGCCACGTTTCCGCGTCAACCTAGTAAAGTGGTTGCCGGTGAAATTGAATGGATTGACCGTAATCAACCCGTCGTCGAACGTCACAATTACTTGGCAAAGACCGACGGTACTCGTGCATTTCCGTGGCGTGTGTTAGCAATTGCGGAAAATGACACCGACTTATTGACTAACCAACTCACTTACCAACTGGCTATTCCAAATAAAATTGGTGATACCTCATGGATTAAACCGGGTAAGGTGGCCTGGGATTGGTACAACGCCAACAACCTAAAAGGCGTCGATTTTGAAGCAGGTTTAAACACTGAAACCTATAAATTTTATATCGATTTTGCCGCCAAATATGGGGTCGAATACGTCATTCTTGATGAAGGTTGGTATCCACTTGGCGACCTGATGGGATCAGTTGAAGGCTTTGACGTTAAAGAAGTGATGGCTTATGCCAAGCAAAAAGGCGTTGGTATTATCCTCTGGGCAACGTGGCTTACGTTGTACGAACAATTCGATGAAGCGATGGACCGTTTTGCTGAACTTGGTGCAGTAGGTATTAAACCTGATTTCTTCCAACGTGATGACCAAGAGATGGTTAACTTCTACTGGAAAATTGCTGATGAAGCAGCAAAGCGTAAGTTACTTGTCGATTTTCATGGTTCTTACAAACCGGCTGGATTACGCAGAACCTATCCTAATGTCATTTCACGCGAAGGTGTAAAAGGGTTGGAGTGGAATAAATGGAGCTATGACAGCACGCCAGAACACAATACAACGTTACCGTTTATTCGCATGGTTGCTGGCCCGATGGATTATACCCCAGGCGCTATGTCGAACGCAGTTGGTCCAGCTGCCTTCGAACAAATCCAGTACAAAGGCAAGGCACCCGACCACCAAGACTTTACTATTCGCTTCAATCGTCCGATGAGTCAAACCACTCGCGTTCACCAAATGGCGATGTTTACCGTGTTTGAAAGCCCACTGCAAATGATGGCCGACAGCCCTAGCCAGTATTTGGCCAATGCTGAATCTGCCAAGTTTATTGCCAGTGTGCCAAGTGTCTGGGATGAAACTATTGCATTGAATGGTGAAATTGGAGATTACATCACATTTGCTCGTCGCTCTGGTGACACATGGTTTATTGGTGCTATGTCTGACGAACACGCGCGCGAGTTAAAAGTGAAGTTAGATTTTTTACCACGCGGTAAATACGACATTGAAATATTCCAAGATGGAGTTAACGCGCATCGTTTCGCAGAAGACTACCAACGCATTACTAAGAAAGTGACTAACAAAGACATTTTAACGCTGAAACTAGCCCCAGGCGGCGGTTATACAGCGAAGATTTCGCCTCGTTGATGTGTGCCCTCACGTGGACAAGCGAAAGTAAGGCAAGGATGCAACTCGGTTCAGGATGAACCTTTTAATTACCAGCCCAGAGACTTGTTACATGACTAGCTATTTTGATCCGACTGAGCATTCGCATCGTCGTTATAACCCTTTGATCGGTGAATGGGTATTAGTTTCTCCACATCGCGCTAAACGTCCCTGGCAAGGTCAGGTTGATGAGCCAAGCTACCAGCAAGCCCCCAGTTATGACGGCAGTTGTTATCTGTGCCCAGGCAATAAACGGGTAACTGGGGAGCATAATCCTCATTACGCTGAAACCTATGTATTCCAGAATGATTTTGCAGCGTTAAGCACAGATTCGCCTTGTTACGAACAAAACGATCCGCTTTTTCAAATTCAGTCAGAGCGCGGAGAAAGTCGTGTTGTGTGTTTTTCTCCAGACCATAGCAAGACTTTACCAGAGTTAGAGGTTGAGCAACTCGTACAAGTGGTAGCGACGTGGCAAATCCAATGTGACGAGTTGTCTCAGCGGTATCAATGGATCCAGGTTTTTGAAAATAAAGGCGCCATGATGGGATGTTCCAACCCACATCCGCATGGACAGATATGGGCGCAACAACACCTCCCCACCATTGCGGTCAAGAAACACGCCCAACAGCGTTCGTACTACGAAAAAAATAGTCGCTCATTACTGCTCGACTATGTAGGGCGAGAATGTGACCTGAAAGAACGTATTGTGGTCGAAAATGCGGATTGGCTGGTAGTTGTTCCATTCTGGGCAATATGGCCTTTTGAAACACTATTACTGCCACGTTTTGCTATCGCTAGAATGACCGAGTTGACCGATACTCAGCGTGCCAGTCTTGCCGATATTTTGCAGCAAATTACCATTCGTTATGACAATTTATTCAATTGCTCATTTCCCTACTCAATGGGTTGGCACGGCGCGCCATACGATGGCGAACAGCACCCTTATTGGCAACTGCACGCGAGCTTCGCGCCACCGCTACTGCGCTCAGCAAGCGTGCGCAAATTTATGGTCGGGTACGAACTTTTTGCTGAAGCGCAGCGTGACTTAACCGCAGAGCAAGCCGCCGAGCGCTTACGCGCTGTTCCAGCTATACATTATAAACGAGCACACCATGCCTAATACCGCAACGTTACTTTCTCCCTTTCAGCAGGTCTTCAGTCATGCGCATGAATTAGTTTGTCATGCCCCAGGACGTGTTAATTTAATTGGCGATCATACTGACTACAATCAAGGCCTCGTGCTCCCGGCTGCAATCAATTTTGGCACCGATGTCTATGCCAGTAAACGTAATGACCGCGTGGTACGAGCATGTGCATGGTCGTTTGATGGTGAATGTATTGACATCGACCTCGATAATATTCGTTTCAACCATAATTGCATGTGGGTGAATTATGTCGCGGGTTGTATATTGATGTTACAGAGAGGTGGATTCGAACTCGGCGGCGCTAATCTACTCATTACCGGGAATATTCCTCAGGGCGGTGGCTTGAGCTCTTCTGCCAGTTTGGAAATTGCGTTAATTAAAACGTTTGCACAACTTTTTGATTTAACTATATCAGGGGTTGAAGCGGCTAAATTTGGGCAGCAGGTAGAAAATGATTTCGTCGGTTGTAATTGCGGCATCATGGACCAACTTGCTTCGGCAATGGGGGCTGAATCTAAGGCAATTATGCTCGATTGTCAGTCACTCAGTATGAGTACTGCTACCATTCCAAGTCACTGGGCAATCATGATCATCAACTCTAACGTTAAGCGTGGTTTAGTTGAAAGCGAATATAATTTGCGGCGTGAACAATGCGAGTTGGTTGCTGCTCATTTTGGTAAAGCAAGTTTACGCTGCGTGACAATGGAGATGTTGGAAGCAGAACTCGACACACTCAATCGGGTCTTATACCAACGTGCCCGCCATGTCATCAGTGAAAACGAGCGAGTGCTCGCCGCGAAGGACGCACTGGATAATGCAGACATGACCAGCTTAAGTGACCTCATGTTTGCGTCTCATGTGTCATTGCGAGATGACTTTGCAACTTCGGTGCCTGCTATTGATAAGTTGGTGACAATTTTAGCGGATACATTGAGACCCGATAATTCAGGTGGTGCGCGTATTACTGGCGGTGGTTTTGGGGGATGCGTGGTAGCAATTGTCGAGCGTCACCGAGTTGAAGAAATTACACAACTCGTGGCAACGCAATATCCTCTTGCAACCGGGCTTAGTGCAGATGTTTACGTGTGCGAAGCGGCCCAAGGGGCGTTTAGGTAGTACTTTCAGTTTCAAGGATTATTGGCAACGGTCAAGGTCGTTATCAGTCGTTTCCGCTTTTCAATAGTCCGTTCGCGCTGTTTTTACTTTGTGTTATGATCTTGTCAAGCTTGGTTTCAAATCTAACTATAATCGTGAGTAATAAAGAAGTTTTTATAATCTCGGGTCCGAATGGTGCGGGAAAAACTACCTTTGCCGTGAATCTCATTGACGAGGGGTGGGTTGACCATTTTGTGAACGCGGATGAAATCGCCAAAGAATATGTGGATCTACCCACGAATCGCGCTAACCTACTAGCGTCTAGAATCTTTTTGAAAACATTAGAGCAATTGGCTGTCGGTAACGAATCATTTGCGTTTGAAACGACATTGTCAGGCAAGACCCATGTAAACCGAATAAAACGCCTACAAGCCGATGGCTGGCGGGTTTCGCTATTTTATTTGTTTGTGTCCTCACCAGAAATTTCAAGAGAGCGGGTAGCTGAACGAGTTGCGCATGGTGGTCATAATATTCCTACTGAAGACATTATAAGACGCTATCCAAAAAGCATTAGCCAATTTTTTAATAGTTATTTACCAATCGTTGATTATGCAGAATGTATATATAACGAAGGTGATGAACCCCAAATAATTTTGAAAAGTAAGGGAGGTATCTTAATATATAAACATCCGGCTTACTTTGATGAATTCTTAAACTTGGAGCAATCATGTCGCAAGTAGACCTTTATCAACCCACATTTGATGCTCAGACAGTCCTTAAAAAGGCGGTGGAGCGAGAGTTTCGTCGCAAAAAAGCACTGGGGCAGTACGTGATCGTCGGTGAAAACAGCAAGCCAAAAAAGATCGATTTTTCTATTTTGAAAACATCAGAAAAACCGATAGTGTAGTGACGATTTTCAGATAAAAGTTACCTTAACGCCCTATCATTTTATTAATGTAGTCAATATGGTTAGTTGCTTGCGCAGCGTAGTGGCTCATTACACCATTCAGCTTATTTAACCAGCTCACATAATCTACATCGCTGTAATTGACTAACGGGTCGACACGCTGAGGCATGTTGCCTTGACCAATATGTACCGCTAACCAGCTTGTATTGCCAAATAAATCCATCTCTCCTTTAATGATTCTTCCGTAATCACGGAAATGTTCGATACGACTGGCTAGCGACTCTGGCACATCCATTTCTGCACAATAGCGCCACATATCGGTGTCGCGGCGTTCCATTAACTTGTAATGCAGGATAACGAAGTCGCGAATACGTTCTACTTCCGAGATGGCAATGCGGTTGTACTCGTCAATACTATTTTGATTGAACGATTTATCGGGGAATAGTGCGAGTAATTTGGCGATACCGGCTTGTATTAAGTGGATACTGGTCGATTCTAACGGCTCGATAAAGCCACTAGAAAGCCCAATGGCAACCACGTTTTTGTTCCAAAAACGTTTACGTCTGCCGGTTACGAATTTTATTAGGCGAGGCTCGGCTATCATTTCACTATCTAGGTTATCTACGAGTTGCTGGCGTGCTTCATCTTCGCTGATAAATTTACTTGAGAATACATGACCATTGCCAACCCTGTTTTGCAGTGGAATGCGCCATTGCCAACCCGCTGTATGCGCAGTTGAACGGGTATAAGGAATAGGGTTGCTGCCCTTGGTTGGTACTGCCCATGCACGATCACAAGGAAGCCATTCCGACCAAGTTTCATAACCGGTGTGTAATGCTTGTTCTATGAGTAAGCCCCTGAAGCCAGAGCAATCAATAAACAATTCACCTTCAACGCGCTCGCCTGCGTCTAGGTCGACTGAGGTGACAAAGCCGTTTTGTGGGTCTTTATTTACCTGATTGATCTTACCTTCTATACGTTTTACCCCCCTTTGTTCGGCGAATTCACGCAAGAATTTCACATATAAGCCAGCATCGAAGTGATAGGCATATTCAAAGGTTGATAATACGTTTTTAGGGTCCCCCGACGGATGGATAAACTTACCATTTTTGGCTAAGTGCCAAGCCATCGCATAATCGTCTAGCTCCTTTGCACTACCGCTTTGATAGGCTGCCGTCCAGTATTGATGCATTGAAACCGTATCAAATTGTCTGCCATAAGTACCGAATGGATGGAAATAACGACTGCCATTTTTACCCCAATTGACAAACTCAATACCTAACTTGAATGTACCATTGGTTTTGCGCAGAAACTCTGCTTCGCTGATCCCCAATGTCTGATTGAACACACGAATAGGCGGAATAGTGGCTTCACCCACTCCCACAATGCCAATTTCGTCGGATTCAATAAGGCAAATCTCACATCTACCCTTCATAACATTACTCAGTGAAGCTGCGGTCATCCAGCCCGCAGAGCCGCCACCAACAATAACTACTTTTTGAATATGTTGAGTGTTTTGCGTCTTTTGATAGTTTTGAGAGTGCGCTTGGTTCATATTAGCTCGCTTTAAAATTCACATTGCTTCCGTCATTTTGACGCTTTTATATTATTGCCACTGTTAAACCCTTGGCGCTTGTACATCAAATGCCACGACTAACCTTTCGCCATCATCAAACGGAACAGTAGAGTGCCATGCGGTGGAAGGGAACAGCACAACATTACCCACTTTGGGTTTTAACTGTAATGTTGGTTTAAGGTTTAGCTTCAACTCTGGCGGCGGCGTGCCGAATTGGATATAGCCTGCATCGGATTGCTGTTCGTTGTCGAAATCAGGTAGCTGTAAATGTAATGCCGAACTTATCCAGCCTTTAGGGTGAGTATGACTCACGTTATGTCCTTGCGCGCCCAGTTTGACTGACCAACTACCTGAAAATTTAACCTGCTCCTGCAATGTTGCGGCGCGAGGTTTGCCTAACAGCGGATGTGTTGCATCGCCCGCTGGTAGTGTCGATACATAATCTTTGACTACCCGTTTAAGTTTATCGCGCAGGGTGCGAAAAATAGGTTCATGACGTAGGAACAAATGTTGATCAGTTTGCGTACCACCACGCACCGACTGCTCAATAAAGGGCGACTTAGAAGTGTGTAATTTATTGAGCTCTTGTTTTAATTCATCAATCTCGTTGCTACTAAGCCCTACGGGTAGTGATTTAATGAGTCCGTCATTGTGTTCCAACCAAGTGTAATAAGGGCTCTTGGTCACGCGCCAAATTAACGACAAATACGGAATGAACACCAGTGCTGACGACTTAGCCACGCGTTGCATTGCGATTGACTCAGCTTGGTGTAAATCACCGTTTTTAATATGGTAGCGCACTAGGGCCAGGTCTAACGCTGTATCGTCAATATTCTGGGTTGCTTGAATTAACGTGCTTATACTTTTGGTTTGCTCAGTTTCAGTGGCAATAATGACTTTAGCAATAGCACTAAATTCGGGAAACGTATTATCTCGTTCTAATTGGTCAATAAAACTACGCGCATCATCCCATTGTTTGTTTTGTAACAGTAGGTTGAAATAATTCTGATTTAACGCGATGTGTCCAGGGTGTTGCTTAATGGCATCTTGGTAAGTCACTAAAAAGCTATCGTGATCGCCGCGTAAGTAACGCAATGTCGAGAGCAACTTATGGCCATCAGCCCAATCGGAATAAGTATTTAGCTGGCTACATAAAAATTTTTCAGCCTGCTCACTGTTACCCTCGCTCGCCACTGCTAAGGCATAGCCATGCCAAGCTTGGCGATGTTCTGGCGCTAACGAAATTATATTTTGGAAGGTTTGGCTGGCGTGGTAACCGGCTAAAAATTGACTTTGTGCTAGTGCGAACAGTACATCAACTCGGTCGGGTAATGTTGCACTTACGGCTTTGAACACAGTTACCGATTCAGGTACTTGCTGTTGTTCGAATAACAACTTCCCCAGTAATAAGCAGGCTTCATGATCAAGCTCATTACTCGCGAAGTGGCTATCTAAAAAAGTAATGGCTTGTTCAATATCGCCATTAGCAATCAGGGTATTGGCATGTGTAATCACAGCGTCTCCCACAAACGAAAAAAGCGGATGGCATTAACACCATCCGCAAAACACACATAAGTTAACGACTACTCATTAGAATAGTAGTTTAACCGAGGCACTCAAGTTACGACCTAGTACCGGCTGGGCAGAGATGACGTTGTTAGAAGCATCAACTACACCACTCAAACCGCGTAGAGCAAACTCATCTGTTAAGTTCTGACCAATAATTGCAAACTCTAGGTTATTGGTCGGACGGTACGCAATATTACCACCGAAAATAGGTTTGTTTTCGGTTTCAACACCAGCACCATTGCGGTTACCGTATTGACCAGACATATTCAAACCAACCGAAATTTCTTGCGAGAATTCATATTGAGAAGTAATTGCGTAAGTCAATTCAGGGATATCGTTAGCTGGCCCCCACGTTCCGCCATTTGGCTTCTGTTCAGCGTCTGTATAGGTCGCGTTAGCGATTACAGATAACGCGCTCCAACGCATTGTGCCGTAGAATTCGAAACCAGTAGTACGGTATTCGTTATCTAGGATACAGCCACCATTTGGACACGCTGGTGTAGAAGTTGGTTCATAGTTGCTTTGCGTGAAATCGCCTTTAAGTAATGTGAACTCTACGGTGTAATCAGCTTCACCCATTTCGCCACGATTCTTAACCCCAACTTCATATTGGTTAACTTCATCAACTGCTGCCACACGACCCGCTTGAGTCAGTGAACCATCAGGGTTTATCTTACCGCTAACCGTTTGGCGGTCAGAGTTAAAGCGATTACCTTTCGATGCACGAGCAAAGAAACTGGTGTCTTCGTTGAACTTGTACAAACCACCAAAGGTGTAAGACGTGTAGCTTTCAGAGTAGTCTGGGTACTCTTCTTTGCCATCAGGTAAAAGCGTTGGAATAGCCACGCCATCGATAATTGTATCGAACGCGTTACCGCTAGACTGCACAGTGTAACCAGAAGCGTCAACTGTGTCGCGACGAACGCTACCGTCTAAAATGAACTCGTCTAATTCTAGTTCTAATGCTACATAAGGCGCAGTGTTAGTGTACTCAAGATCATAATCACGCGCACAGCAATCACCCCAGTTGTCGTTAAAGCCTGCTAGGCCATTGGCAGTAAGCTGGTTACCTGCAGCGTCAAACAAGTCTAACTGTGCTGGGTTTGAACTACCTGCTTCACGGAAGTTACGGTTAGTATGCCAGTCCATCGCAATTTTTTGGTTCATGTAGAAATAACCAACACGTGCATTAAGAATTGAGCCATCAAGGTTGAATTCTTTTGAAATAGTGAGGTCGTTAACAAAGCTGCCTACATCGCTAATATTAGTGAATACGTTAGTATTGGTGTCGATGTATGGCTGTTCGTACAACTCGCCTGCCATTGGACCGTTGGCGTAGCGAATTTGATCAACCACTGCACCATTTACTGTTGAACCAATTACGTTTGCAGTTACACCTGGACCGTGGAAGGGTTCGGTGAAACCACCGCTCATGTCGGTCCAACGCATTTTGTTATCAACAACAATGTCGTGTTCCAAAACGTAATGCACTTCGTTACCTAAGGCTAATGCCTCGGTAGTAATACCGCTCATGTTAACGCGCTCAACGCCACCTTCATTGTTAACAATAAGGAAGCTTTGGTTTAGCGTTGAGAAGTTAGACGCTGAACGGCCATCCATACCAGGGTATGGGCGTACGTTAGAAATTTTGTTGCCTGAAATGTTCGCGTAAGCAAGTGAACCGGTATAAAACGGCTCTTGCGTATCAGCAACTTTCAAATAGAAACGCACATAACTTTCGTCATCTTCTAGGTACTTGGTGATGTTTGCTTTTACTTGCATGCTTTCAGACGTATTGAAACCATCGTCTAGTGGACCTCGGCCCGTCTTCATGTAACCACCAACGTGATACAGCACAGAATCCGACGCCGAACCGCCGTAGCGGAAGTCTACACGCTTTTCATCATAACCAATACCGGTTGAAAGACCCACGTAACCGCCTTCTACTTCACCCGTGTGTGAAATGTAGTTGATAATTGCACCAGGCGCTTGTGAGGCGAAAGTCGTTGCCGTACCACCACGCACAGATTCAACGCGTGCAGTAGACGCATCAAAACGTGTCCAGTAGTCGTTGTTACCAAACTGCATGTCACCAAAAAGTACAGTTGGTAAGCCATCTTCTTGAATTTGTACGAAAGGAGAACCCCCCGTTGCGACAGGTAAACCACGTACTGCAATGTTAGCGTTACCACCAGGGCCGTTACCGCCGTTAGCTTGAATACCCGGAATTAAACGGAACAATTCAACTTCTGAGTTAGGCTTGAAGTTTTGAATAACCTCATCGTCAATACTGGTAACTGCAATCGCAGATTCAATCTGTGTACGACCACCGACTGAACCGGTAACGACGATTTGCTCAAACGCGTTATCGTCTGGCTTGGCTTCTTCATCTGCAGCATAGGCATTTATGCTTAGACCCATGATTGCCGTAGAAATAGCAACAGTGAGTTTATTTTTGTAAAAAAATGGTTTTGTTTGTGTGGTCATGTGCGTTCTCTCTATGTCCGTCATACACCAAAGGCAAAAGTCAGTGTGCCGAGCTAAATGAATGACAACCACGCACACACCGGAAAGCTTAAACGCTTAAGCTGGTGTGGATGTTAGTGCAAACGTTTTCCCTTGTAAATAGAATTTAACGTTTAGTTAACCAAAAGTATTAAATTTATGTTTAATTTTATCATTATATCTACGGTAAATTACTGTTATTTCGTAGCTAAATGAGTGTTTTGCGGTGGAGGTGTTGTTTTTTTGTGGGAAATCGTTTTCTTTGCGTTGGTAGGAATTGAAAGGGCAAAGGAAGGTAGTTGGATTAAATTGGTGGAAGGTCGCTTGTGTGAAGCGACCATTATTGGCACTAAAGGACGAACTTCGATGGTATTTAGTTAACCACCTTGTTAACTGTTAGTTCATTTTTCGCAGCGTTAAAATTTGCTCACTGCGACCAAACGGGCCGTGAACGTCGTGCAATATTGAACTAGTTAAACCAACGGCATCAGTACCGTATTGTTGGGTGGTTTCAAGCCCTAGCCACTGACCTTCTGGTAAACGATGCATATGTACTTGTAAATCTAAGTTGGGGAAGGCCCAACTAAAATTGCCCTCTTGGCGCGGCACAATTCCATTAGCGGTATCTACCATACCAATTAAATGCGCTAAATCACTAGTCGGCATTCCCTCTACCATGGCTAATGGATTGTTCAGCCACACAATGCCTTTGCCCGCACGGCTATTATTATCACGTCTTGCTTCAATGCTCTTGATGTATCCCCCAGGCCATTTTTTGATGCCCGTCCATTCAGGATAATCTTCAGGATGCAGTACCTTGTCATCTTCGATACCGTGAATGCTGCTGGTGTCGTCAATGGCCATACGCCATGCTCGCGCGCTAATACAGGTTTTTCCCTCTGCTTGCATCAACGACTCGACCAATTCGATGGTTCTGCCAGGGCGTATCACTTGCGTGGTAATGGTAAATTCGCCGAAGGTGATTAAGCCAAAAATATCGAAACTGATGCGCCCAATACGCATGTCGTCACGCGGTGAAAATTGTTCTAATTCACGTGCCAGTAAGCCACTCGCCGGTGCCATGTGTTGTTCGTGAGGGTTCCAAGCGCCCTGCGCGGGTTCGTTCGGTATAAAACGAGCGGTGACGATGCCGTCAGTCTCGGTTTTGTCTAGTTGTGTGTAATAAGCTGTCATGAAAAAGATAATCCCTTGAAAGAGGCTGAGTATGCTTGGGTAGTATGACCATGTGATTACTCAGCAGTTGGGTTGATTACATAGAAACTAAAAAATACAAAATAAAGTCGGATAACAGCATAACAAAAGGCAGGGGTTTTCCCTAATTTGATTTTACATTATTAGAAAAAATAAGCCCCTCATACGCATTGTACCAAGGGGCTTAAATAGAATACTGATTACCACAAGTTAGCTGCGTTAAGCAGCTAACTACGTGACATACATAAAGATGTCACGGTAACTATGGTCGGTTTAGTTGAAGTGCATACGGAACGTCACGCCAACAGTACGTGGTTGGTTGGTGCGATAGGCAAGACGCGCACGACCACCACGTTCACGGTCAAATGACAACAAGGCATTTTCGTCGAAAACATTGTTAATGTATAACAATGCCTCCCAGTCACCAAATACCACACCTGCAGACAGGTTTAATATATTGTAGCTAGGTAAGTTCAAGTCAAGTTGAGTCACTTCTGCGCCTGTTGCACCACCAAATGCTAGACCAGAAACGAATGTACCTGCTCCCGCAACTTGGTCACTTGGTTGGGTGTAGCGGTCACCCACATATTGCCATGAAGCGTTAAGGTAAGTGTCGTCTGAATTCCACAGTGGCTCGGCAAAGTTATAAGTAGTCGCAACGGCAAATTGCTTTTCTGGTACAGATGCTAAGCGGTTACCGTCAGCAACACCACCGAGTACTGCGCCAGAGCTATCGACTACGGTGCTATCGAATTCTGATTCCACCCAGCTACCCGCGAATGAAACAAACAAATTTTCAGTCGCTTGTTTGGTAAGTTCGAATTCTAAACCAGCAGAGTGTGCATCTGGTACGTTGAATGAAATACGTGATGAACACGAACCCGCATCAAGTGTTACTTGTAGATCTTTAATATCGTTATAGAACGCAGCAACATTAGCTGTCCAGCCTTTAGCGATGGCTTTTACACCAACTTCATAGTTGGTTAGTGTTTCGTCGCCATAGTTTTGGAAGCCTCCAAATACCGCTAAGTCTTGTGCATTACACAAGGTTTCATTAAGCGGATCGTTAACACCACCTAAACGGAAACCTTCAGAGATCTGAGCGTTAATGTTCACGACGTCGTTGTATTTGTAGTTCGCGATAATACGTGAATTGAAACCGTCTGATGTCGTTGAATCAGTTTGGTCGTCGCCATTTGCGAACAGGCCGCCAGAGGTGAAACGACGTGACTCTTCATAATCGTACCAACGTGTCCCAGCTGTTACATCAAGTTTGTCAGTAACTGCGTAGGTCAATTCACCGAATACAGACAGTTGCTCTAGGTCGTACGGTAATACCGCGTTGTAGGGTGAATTTGCTGAGAAGCCGTTGGCTACCGCTGCTGAAGTACCTGCGCCTAATACCGCGTCAGTGAATGCATCATACCCCGGCGTGGGTAATGTTTGGCTATATTCACGTTGCGTGTCTGAATAGAAAGTACCTACAACCCACTGTAAATCGCTATCTGTATTAGAAGCTGCACGTAACTCGAATGTATCTTGTTCTACTTGAGTACGGTCAAGCAGGTTTGACGGAAGTAATACGGCTTCGTCTGGGTAGCCAAGGTCAACACTGACACTGCCTGATAGGGCACTGGCATCACGGCTCACTAGAATGTCACGATCGGTGTAGCTATAAACCATGGTTAAATCGACGTTGTTTAACTCAAGTTCTGTGGTGACATCAGCAATTAGGGTGTCGTCTTCAAAACCTTCGTCTAACAGAAGATACTGCTCACGCTCGCCGAGTTGAATCGCTGGGCGCGTTGTCGTGTAGGGGTTAGCGTATAGGTTATACACCTCTTGGCGGTTAAAACCATTTACATCGATGTTTTGGAACACAACACGCGGGGTAATTTTTAAGCTATCAGTGGCTTGCCAAGCGAGTGCAATACGACCACCTGTGCGATCGCCGTCATCGACGTCTTCTTTACGACTTCCGTTTTCGCCTAACGCATCCATAAATCCTGCATATTCGGTGCGGTAAAACACAGCACGTAACGCAAGTGTGTCGTCAACTAAAGGCGTATTTACCATCGCTTTTAAATGACCGCCAGTACCGCCGTCGGTAACCGTGTTCATGTTACCTTCAACCGACGCTTCAAACATGTCCATTTCGGGTTGATTGGTAATGTAACGTAAGGTTCCGCCAATCGAACCTGAACCGAATAACGTACCTTGCGGTCCACGCAATGTTTCAACACGGGCAAGGTCGTATAAATCTAAGTCTGGGGTGAATAGTGAAAGTGAAATAACGCTTTCATCTAAGTAAACACCTACTTGCTCTTTAACGCCTGGCTGGTCGCGAATAACTTGGCCGGCTGATACGCCACGAATAGCGACTTGGCTTTGACCTGGGCCTAAGTTTTGAATAGACACACCCGCTACGTTGCGAGTTAAGTCTTCAAGGCTTTGTGCGCCAGAGCGTTCCATATCTTTTTGCGTTTGTGCATTAATTGAAAAAGGAACATCTTGGATGCTCATTGAACGTTTGGTTGCGGTAACCATGATGCGCTCAAGATCAGCATTATCTTCGTTGTTTTCTTGTGCAAATACGGGAGCACTTAACAGCATGCTGATGCTCAGTGCTAGTGTCGATAGTTTATGTGTGCTAGTAATTTTCATAATATGTCCTAGAGGCTGTTGATCTTTGAAC
>DDJQ01000046.1 GCA_002339125.1 Alteromonadaceae bacterium UBA2620 | reverse complement strand
GTAAAACTCCCTCCTACTCGATTGGGCTCCTTGCCTCCCACCCATTCGAGCCACAAAATTTCTTTTGTTATGCAAATGCCGACGGCACAATCGCTTTCGCTTAGTCAACCGACCGATAAAATCGATTGGTCGCTTTAGAGCTCGAAGGCGTACCAATTCAGGAACTCATAATCAAAGGATAGAAAATGGCTAAAGCACCCAAGCTAACTACCACCGCAGGCGCTCCGGTTTCGTCAAATTCCACTTCAAAAACGGCAGGCAGTCGCGGCCCGGTGCTGCTGGAGGATTATCAGCTAATCGAAAAGCTTGCCCATCAAAATCGAGAGCGTATTCCAGAGCGGGCAGTACACGCAAAGGGATGGGGGCTGCAGGGTACGTTTACCGTTACTCATGACATTACCCAATACACCTGCGCCGATTTGTTTTCAGAAATCGGCAAGAAAACTGACGTGTTAAGCCGCTGGTCGACGGTAGCCGGAGAGTCCGGCGCGGCCGATACAGAACGCGATGTGCGTGGATTCAGCCTTAAGTTTTATACTGAAGAAGGCAACTGGGATATGGTCGGTAATAACACGCCCATTTTCTTTATCCGCGATGCCTTTAAGTTTCCTGACTTTATTCGCACTCAGAAACGCCACCCCAAAACTAACCTCAGAAGCCCGGAAGCCATGTTTGATTTCTGGGCGGCTCAGCCCGAATCAGTGCATCAGGTGACGATCTTAATGTCTGACCGCGGTATTCCCAAAAATCCGATGTATATGAATGGCTATGGCTCCCACACTTTTAGTATGTGGAATGCGAAGGGCGAGCGATTCTGGGTGAAGTTCCACTTTAAAACCCAGCAGGGTCACGAGCATTACACTAATGAGGAATCCGAGCACATCATTGGCAAAACCCGGGAGTCTTATCAGGAAGACCTTATCAACGCCGTTGATGAAGGCACCTACCCCAAGTGGACACTGTATATTCAGGTAATGCCTGAAGAGGAAGCCGGTAATCAGGCCTACAATCCCTTCGATTTAACTAAAGTCTGGCCTCACAAAGACTATCCGTTGATTGAAGTAGGCGAGCTGGAAATGCATACGGTACCGGAAAATTATTTTCAGATGATAGAAAATGCCGCCTACAGCCCTTCTAATGTGGTGCCAGGCATCGGGTTTAGTCCGGATAAAATGCTTCAGGCAAGAATCTTCTCTTATGCAGATGCGCACCGGTACAGACTCGGAACGCACTATGAAGCCCTGCCTGCTAATGCTCCAAAGAACGCTAAGGTGAATCACTATCACAAAGATGGCGCCATGCGATTCTTTACCAATGATTTTGATAACCCGGATGCCTATTACGAACCTAATCAGCATAGCGGCCCACAAGCACAGGTGGAAAACCCCGAACCACCGCTGCGTATCGACGGCGACGCCGACCGTTACAATCAGGAGGAAGCAGACATTGATTATGTGCAGCCCAGAGCGCTGTATGAAATGTTTTCCGACGAACAAAAGGCCCGCTTATACAAAACTTACGCAGCGGCCATGGGGCCATGCTCAGATGGGGTAAAAGAACGCTGGTATGCGGTACTCGAAAAGGTCCACCCAGACTATGCGGCAGGCGTTAGAAAGGCCGTTGAGTCACTGGATACCGATGTGAATACGGTACCGGTAACCGAAGATACACCGCTGAAAGATAAATAAGTCAGCTAAATGCAAAAAAGCCCGGTTCACTTTATGAGTAGCACCGGGCTTTTTAATGTTTTACGTCTTAAGCGGTTTGCCGCATTTCCTCTGCAACTTCCGGTTGTTCCTCGCAGGGCTGTTCAATAAAAAATTCATCCAGCTCTTCCTCTGATGCCAGGCGGGTAACCCGGATCCCGGCTTGTTCATAATCCGCATTCACATAGCCAAGCTCAGCAAACTTCTCGAAATAGTCGCAGAAGGGATAACAACTCCACTTTTGTTTAAACAGCTCCGCGTTGGCAACGAGATCGCACAGGTGGTTAAGTGGTGGGTTAAAATGCATATGAAATTGTTTAAATACGTGGCGGCCGGTATTCACTAATGTAAGGCCGGCCTGACTGCAGCGCATGGCAAAATCCACATCGCTGAAGCCGTAGCCATCGTAGTCGGTATCAAAGCCACCGAGACGGTCAAAATCATCGCTGGTGATAGCAAATGCCGTGGCATCAAAATGAACAAAAGGCAATTCTTTTGGCGCCTGAACGGGTATTGCTGCCAGGTCTTGTAAGACACTTTCAGAGACTTCTTCGGTTTTGCACGGCAGGTCAGTGATGTTTGCGGTGGTTACCTTGCCGTTTACCAATGGCGCTGTCATTTCCTGCAGCAGCGTTGCCGGGCATATACAGTCTACATCCAGGTAGATAATCTTTGCGGTGGTACAGGCTTCAAAGCCACGATTACGGGCTTTAGCTATGGGTAACTCTGAATGCGTCGTGAAACAATGCTGAATGTCAAAGTGCTCACTGCTTAATAGCGACTCGTCACTGGGCGAGGTCATCCATACAATCACCACCTCTTTAGGGATAACTGAAGAACGCTCAATACTGCTTAGCAAATTAGATAACTGCTGGGTGCGATGCTTCACAATAGTAACGATACTAAATTCTGTGCTCATGGTACTGACTCTCTGCGGTTGGATGTCTCACAAGACAAATTGAAAAATGGTCCACTGGTACTGCAAGCGAGGGGACAGATGATTAGCTCATAGCAACTCAATTCATTATTACCAACAGCATTGCAAACATGATTCCAATTCGCCTGCGCCCGCTGATGGTTGCGCAGCCCGCGTATTTAAAGGTGTTTGGTTTTTCGGCAAAAAGTGAAGGATTGTAATAATATGGTATCTTAGGCAAAGCATTCACGCCGGGCTGGTAATTCTTACAGACAGCCAGATACTCACAATAACAAGGGTAACGAAATAATAATTATGTTGAGGTTAGTAAAAGGCATGGGAATAAAGCTGACTTGTGTGGTTATGGCCCTGGTGATCTCTGTATCCGCCAGTGCTTATGACAGAATTACCGGCAAACCCTTTGCCAGTCGCTCCGAAGTGATTGCCCGGGAAGGAATGGTGGCAACCAGTCAGCCGCTGGCAACCCAGGTTGGCCTGGATATCCTTAAGCAAGGCGGCAGCGCCATCGATGCAGCCATTGCAGCAAACGCCATGCTGGGCCTTGTCGAGCCCACCGGTAGCGGTATTGGTGGCGATCTGTTTGCGATTGTCTGGGATGCTGAGAGTAAACAGCTATACGGGCTGAATGCGTCAGGACGGTCGCCCAAATCGCTGACTACTGAGATATTTTCCGCCGCTGGGCTAACTAAAATTCCATCCTTCGGGCCGTTGCCGGTATCCGTGCCCGGCGCGGTAGATGGCTGGTTTGAGCTGCATAATCGCTTTGGCCGTTTACCCATGACCTCATTGTTGTCGCCAGCAATTCGTTACGCTCGTAACGGCTTTCCGGTTAGCGAGCTGGTGGCATATTACTGGCAGATGAATGTCGACCGAATTGGTCATTACCCGGGATTTTCACCCACTTTCATGCCGGGCGGAAAAGTGCCGCAAAAGGGCGATGTGTTTAAAAACCCGGGGCTGGCTGCGACCTACGAAAAAATTGCTACCGGCGGTCGGGATGCGTTTTATAAAGGCGATATTGCCCGGGCTATTGCGGCTTACATGAAAGAGCAGGGCGGATATTTAAGCTACGAGGATTTGGCTGCTCACACCTCTGACTGGGTGACGCCGGTCTCGGCGAATTACCGTGGCTATGATATCTGGGAATTACCGCCCAACGGTCAGGGCATTGCGGCGCTGCAGATCCTCAATATTCTGGAACAGTACGACATCGAAGGCATGGGGCTGGATTCTGCCGATTATATCCACACCTTCGTTGAAGCAAAAAAGCTGGCCTTTGAAGACCGCGCTAAGTATTACGCCGATCCGGCATTTAATGACATCCCGGTCGCCCCGCTTATCAGCAAAGACTACGCCCGGGAACGCCGTAAACTTATCGATCCGCTAAAGGCGGCCAATCGCTATGATGCCGGCGTTATCGACGGTGACACCGTCTATCTCACCGTTGCTGACAGCCGCGGCAATATGGTGTCGTTAATTCAGAGTAACTATCGCGGCATGGGCTCTGGCATGACCCCGCCCGGACTCGGCTTTATTCTGCAAAACCGTGGTGAGTTATTCACCCTGGAGCCCGGCCATAGTAATGAATATCAGCCGGGTAAACGTCCGTTTCATACCATTATTCCGGCCATGGTAACGCGCAACAATAAACCCTGGTTAAGCTTTGGTGTGATGGGCGGTGCCACGCAGCCCCAGATGCATGCGCAAATAATCGTCAATCTTATTGATTTTGGGATGAATTTGCAGGAGGCTGGTGATGCGCCCCGATTTATTCACAGTGGCTCAAGCAGTCCTACCGGCGCCTTAATGAAAGACGGTGGCTCGATTAGTCTGGAGCGTGGCTTTTCGCTGAGCACTGAAAGAGAGTTATTGGAAAGAGGCCACAAACTGGAAAACAAACTGGGGATTTACGGTGGCTATCAAGCGATTATGTATGATGCCGATAAGCAGATATACTATGGCGCATCAGAAAGCCGTAAAGATGGTCAGGCTGCCGGGTATTAAATAACCACACCGGTCGATAACGATAAAAACAACGGGAAGACTATGTCGCAACCACAAAAAGGTATTTGTGCTGAACCCAATCTGCATGCGCAGTACTTGTTGTTCAATGTGATTGACGACGATTCACAGGCAGTCCGGGCCAAGCTGGGTCGGGCACTGGAAGTGATTGATTATTACGATAATGAACACTACGAAGCCATGGTGTCAGGGGTTATTGCCGTGGGCAGTAATTACTGGAGTGAACTTTATCCCGGCCCCATCCCCGTTGAATTGACGCCGTTTCCTGATATGCAAAGCGAAGACCGCGTTGCTCCCTCCACGCCCTGCGATCTGTTTATTCAAATCCGCGCTGATCGCATCGATATTTGTTATGCCATTGGCCTGGAAATCATGGAACTGTTGCGGATCCACGTAGAGCTGGTGGAACAGATACAGGGTTTCCGCTATCTGGACGGTCGCGATCTTAATGGCTATTTGTATGCCCAGGACAATCCCCGGGGCCTGCAGCGAGCCAAAGTTGCGGTTATCGAAGAGGATGACAATGGCTTTGCCGGTGGTAGCTATGTGCATGTGCAGCGCTTCCGCCACGATTTACGCCGCTGGTTG
>DDJQ01000140.1 GCA_002339125.1 Alteromonadaceae bacterium UBA2620 | reverse complement strand
TTGCGTCCGGCTTCCTTCAGACCAGACCTCACGGTTAAGCCCTTGCCATTCGCTAGTAGTTATCGTCTAATCACAACATGGTTTTCGACGGTGACCTTCCTACAGAGGACTTTCACCTCATTAGTTCATGCCCATGCTGGGCGTACACAAACGGTCTTGAGACAAAGCGGGCTCTGCGCCGACAAAATAGGCCATGGAAACACCACGTTGGGCTTCTTGTTCAAAAAAAAGGCGCCAGTCGGCATTCTCTCGGTTGGGATCTATTTTCCAGGTGTCACCACCCTCGAAGTAATAACACCCTTCACATTTAAGGTTGCACTTTGTCTCGATTTCATAAAATGCAGGCTTGCGAAACGCCCTGATGGTCTGCTTAGCTTTCGCATAGCGTTGCGCTAAGTTGGGATTACTCTTCAGTAAAGTATTCAAGCATCTGGCGACTTGTCTCGCCGTCGATTCATTTCTTGGCTTGTCTGAAAGTTTCTCTGGAAAATCGTATGACGACAAAGTAATAGTACCTTCCTGTTGGCGGTTTAGGCTCCTCATAGACGCATCAAATGCTGGCCTTTTCTCGCTGTTTGAGATCTTATTATTGGATTGAGGGCCTTGCAAAAAATGTAAGTGGAAGTGAATAACCCACTACTAAAGCCTCGCAATGAAATGGCGCTGAAACTAAAAGAGACTTGCAGGCACTTATGGTTTCAGTGTCCGATTAAACCTGATAGTCGGTAATGTACTGTAAACCAGACCTTCACGCTATGAATTTTCTACCCTATTGAGCAGTAGAGTTAGACCCTTACAAAATCCAGATGTTTAGCCTTTATATCACTGTTTGTAACCAAGCCTGAACTTGGGGCTGATAACCAGAAACAACAGTCTCTATTGGGGCAGTGGAATTCTGTTTAGGTAATATATATTTAAGTCATCGGAATTGGCGACAATGATATCCGTCCGACCATCATTATCTAAATCAGCTGCTTCAATATCATATGTTCTGGCAGCCATGTCAGTTAAACTCACCGCATTGAAACCTAATGCATCGTTAAAAAATACCTGATTTGGTTTCTCATAGTTAGCAACGGCAATATCCATTGCACCATCCTCATCAAAATCAGCCAGTGTTAACGCATAAGAAGCCGCTTCAACATCGCCAAAAGAAACCATGCGGGTAAACTTAAGGTCTTTATCGCCAAAATAGATAATGTTTGCCGCATTTAAATTAGCGCTTACAATATCTAAAAAACCATCATTATCCATATCAGCTACCGCAACAGAGCGTGAATCCACACCATCTTTGCTGAATACCTGGCCAGATGAAAACTCCTGATTATCCAGGTTAAAATAAATTTTACTTGGTCTCGAATCGCGATTGGCCAGCAAAATGTCCAGTCGACCATCATTATTCATATCTGCGATCGCTGCATCGATGGCGGAATTTCGTTCATCGCCAAATGGAGCGCATCGAAATTGCCAGTTACCTTCGTTGTAGCACAGGGTATTACGTTGTCGACGATTAATAATAAGAATATCGGTCAAGCCATTCCCATCGATATCAGCAAGCGCAACATTTCTGCCATGGGATGGTGCGTCCAGATCGCTTTGATAGGTAAAATGCCCTAGCCCGTCGTTTGCAAAAAGCCTGTTAGGTGCCATATCGTTTATCTCGACAATATCCAGATCACCATCGTTATCCAAATCTGCTAACTCAGCGGTATAACTGGTCATCGCGATATTATCAATCGGTGTGGCAATGCGAAAACGCCCATTCTGGTTAAAAAAGATTTGATTGATTTGTGGCCAATGGCGGCCGTTTGCTATCACAGCATCAGGTGTTCCATCACCGTTAACATCACCCAGACTCACCGATGCGCTGCGACGTATATCCGCCCCCAAACTAAAGAAGGGTTCTTTAAAATTCATATCTGAGGGGGAGTAAAATCCAGATTCCTCAGCCAGGGTTTCATTAGCGATAAGGCATAAAATGACTGCGCCAAAGTGAAGTTTCCATGTCATAGCGGGTTCCTGCTTGTTGTTGGAGTCATGTTTGGGGTGGTTTTCATCGCCACTAAAAGTCTAGGCAGCTGCGAGCCCATTGACCAACTGCTCGCTCTTGCCAAATAAGGTTGCGCTAACCGTCCTTCTTACCAGTATTACAGGCTACACATCTCAATAGAAAAGTACATTAGCTTCGCCGACCCAGGCGTTATTTCTAAACAGGCTTTACCTGCAATTGGCATACAAACTGCTTTACTACACAACTGAGTCATGGGACGTGTTGTCAACCATGCAGTTGCCCAAAGATAGTGCAAATGGCCTTTAATCTCTCCCCAAATTGTGTCTTTTTTTCCCTTAGGAATCGGTTTTTCTTCTGCTCTTCCTGGTTAATCGTAATGGGGCTAAGCCCCCAGGTTTTTTCACAAACCGCGAGCCCGGAGTTTATGCAGGCGCAGGCTGCCGAGCTAATTGATGATCGCTGCGAAAGCTGCCATAACGATTACATCTTTGATGGCAACTGGTCGGTAGAAGACATCGACGTTAGTGATATTGCCCACGGTAAAAACCTTAAACGCTGGGAGTCCATCCTTAAATCAGTGTCGATGGGTGATATGCCACCGGCTGAAAAAAAGCCCCTTACGGGCGAACAAAAAGCCGCGTTACTGCACTGGCTGAAAGACTCGCTGGACTCTTATAGCGAAAGCCACCCTAACCCCGGGCGCGCTGAAAAGACATAATTACCATTTGCGCAATGCATTTCTATTGAAAGGAAAGCCCCAGCGACGTTTGCTCTACCTTTTCAGTATTTGCTAGAGGCTGTTGATCTTTGAACA
>DDJQ01000099.1 GCA_002339125.1 Alteromonadaceae bacterium UBA2620 | reverse complement strand
TTAAATTCGTGGGGATCCCTCAGGGTCAGAGTCCATTATCCACGATAATGGACTCTGACCCCTTTATTACCTGACGGTTACTCTACGTCTATTCGCTTTCCTTTCATGCGCATAAACGTGCCGTCTTTATCTATAATATGGTGCTTAAGCGCGCCGGCAATATGCAGCACAATGCACGCTATCAATAGATAACCCACGATTTCGTGTACTTCTTCTGCCATTTCACCCAGCTCGGCGTTGCGTGGAATAACATCCTGCGGGTTAGCCGGATCGTGATTGGCCGGGATTAAATCAATACCGAATAGAGGGATATTATGTCCGCCCATGGACGACATAATGACACCGGAAACAGGCATTATCAGCGTGCCCAGAATCAGTACCCAATGCACCGCATGAGCCAGTTTGTGCTCCCAGGCTTTATAGTTGCCGGCTGCCAGTGGCCAGCCGTTTTTCATCCGCCAGTAAACCCGGCCCAGCGCCAACACCAGCACGATAACGCCAAAGGATTTATGCAGGCCATACAGGCTGTAGTCTTTGTTTTCGGTCATGTAAATGCCAACGGCCAGCAAGGCAATCATCAGCAGCGCCACTGACCAGTGCAGTGAAATGGTGATTTTACTGAATTGCTGTCGGGTGTCTTTCATCATCGTGAATTCTCTATAAAGCAGAAAAAGTGTAAGGATTAGTTTGAGTTAGCCAGAAGGTGCGATAAACCTTCATCAATTTATCAGTAAATGATAAATCGCAAAGCAGCGCAACAGAAAATAAAAATAACTGCTAACAGATAGCCTTAACTGCTACAACTGGCTATTAAATTCAGTAGCGCTATGCCACTCTGCGGCCATGTTAGTCAGCAATTTTTGCATCGGCGGGTAGTCTTTAAATGGTCTGAAGAAAGGATCGTACTGACTAATAAAAGGATAAGCCCGGAACCCCAGTTTGAATGCACGATGCAGCCAGTGCACGGCGCGGCTTTTATCACCGCTGGCGGCATATCCGTAAGCGGTAAATCTGGCCAGCATCCCATTAACCTTAACCTCCTTTTCCTGTGCAGCATTAAGCGAAAAGTTTACTGGCTGGCCAAGCAGGTTATCCCGCAATGCATAAGCAATTTGGACAATTAACGGATCGGCGCTGACCGTGTTGAAACCAGCACAAACAGATTCAGCACGGGCTGATTCGTCATTCAGTGCCAGCACCCAAACCATAAACAGGCGTGCCAGCGGGTTGTTGGGGTCAAGAGATAGCATTTCCTGATAAGGGCCAATTGCTTGCGGCAAATTACCACTCATTAGCTGGTAGTAGCCGGGCATACACCTGCTTAGTGGTGTTAATGGATCGATTATCTGTAAGGTTTGAATTGATGGTAAGGCGAGTGCCGGTAATCCGGATAGCAGGTAACAATTCGCCAGCAGGGCGAGACTGTCGGCATCATTTGGCTGATACTCTAGCGCCCGTTTTAACGCCGCAATGGCGGTGTTGATGTCTCCTTGTAAATAGCAAAACCATGCTTGTAAAGACAGCGTATAAAAAGCATCAGAATGGTGTTGGTTCAGAAAATTAAGAATGCCTTTTACTTTTTCCATCGGAGCTTTAGAGCAATCTATGCCTGACTCTCGCAACTGCAAATAAGCCCGGCCTAAGCTGGCCTGAATAAGCGCGTTATCAGGCACCATGTGGTTAGCCGCATTAAGTAACTCAAGTGCTTTGGCAATGCCTTGTGGTTGCCATGTAAGTGAGGCGATTCGGGCCTGATGAAGATACTCCCAAGCGGTCTGACTGGCAAGGATAGTTCTTTGACAAGGCGCCAGCACAGCTTCCATATTGGACAGAGGCAGGCTGGTCACCAGCTGTGACACGATTCGCTGCTGTAAATCCTGCCAGTTTGGCTGCGATTCATTATAGCGGGTAGTCCACACAACACTCTGGTCGCGGGTGCTGACCAAACGAATGTTCAGGCGCGCGCTCTCCCCCTCAAGCCGCAGACTCCCCTCGATCAGGTAGTCCAGTGCTAATGCCTTTATCTGGTCGCTAAAATCTGCTTGCTTCATAGCGAGCTGTCGCATGGAAGAGAAACTAATCACCATCAGGGCTGGTAAAGATGTCAGGTCGGCGACAATATCTTCACCCAGTGCATCAGCCAGATAGGCTTTATCCTGCGCCTCGGCAAGAAAGGTAAAGGGTATCAGCGCCAGGCGAATTGGCTGACTTGCGCTGCGTTGAGATGATTTGGGTTTGTCGGCCCGGGAAGCAAACCAGGTATCCAGTTCCTGCTGGTAGGCGAAGATTCGCGCAGCCGATTGATGCTGATGGCGGTGTACCGGCAGGCCTTCCGCAGATTCCCAGCGACGCACGGTTCGCTCGCTGCAACCAAAGTAATTGGCGATGGCTTTCCAGGAGTGAAAAGTTTTTGCTTGTTGGTGCTTTGTCTTCATACCAGGGAACAGTACTCGTTTTTACCCTGCATTTTGGGGTAAGTAAGCCAATGGCGCCAGGATATGACCGCCCGTGACCGCTTGTGTCCGTTTCGTCGAGAAACGTCATTTCCTATAGTCGTTGGCAGGTCATCAAACTGCAAGGAAATATCATGAAAAAGTTTAGATTAAGCGCATTGGCGCTGTTACTGGGAACATTAGCAACTGCTGCGTGCCCTTCGCTGGCTTGCGCTGGTGAGTTTCTTGCTCCCGGCGAGCCCATAGGTAATCAACTGAATGACAAGCGCTGGCAACGGGTGTCTGGTCAGGCGGTGCATTTTTTCCCTACGGCTATCCTGCACTCATCCCGGGAAACCGAAGCGGGTAAAACTGAGCGAAGCACAGACACCATCGAGCTCACCGGCGATCTCAATGGTCGCATTGTCTATCACGTTACCTCAGTGTTTGATTATGCCGCAGGTACGCTGGTGAATACCGGCCATCAGGTATTCTCCGGAACAGTATCAGGCGGGGAGCCTGTGTTGCTGCTGGATGATAACTTTATATTCACCGTGGATCTGAATAACGGCGACACGCTGGGAAAAGTGTTTCTTACCCGTACCCTCACAGGCGCAAGAACACAGTGCAGGCTCACTGTTACCGGCACAGGCTTTGATGTCCAGGGCAATGGCCTGGCTGACTACAGTGGATACTGCCGGCATTACGGGCGGGAGTAACACCTTATTGGCGCGGAGTTAACAACAGCTCTGCGTTGGATTGATCAAGCTGAAAGTGAAACTGCTTTAATACGTTCATGCCCAGTAAGCCGTCGGCTTGCTGCATGGCGGCCTCGGGCATTACAAACACGCCTATGTTACTTAGTTTATAGGGGCCAAGGGTCATGTTATCTATTTGAACCAGCGGGGAACGAATTGGACCGCCGGCGGTGCGCACATCGAACAGGCCAATGACTTTAATTTGATGAAAACGCCGCAGAGCCCTGTACAACTCAAAGCTGATAGCAGTGCTGCTCGCACCTGTATCTAAAAGCAGCGCCGCCGGGCGATTGAGGATCTGTGTTTCAGCAATGTACTGGTCGCCATAGCGGGTAAGTGCCAATCTTGTAACCGGCTCCTGTTGAGTGGCTGTTGGTCCTTCACTGCTCTCTTGCGAACCGGATGATGGGGTGGGCAAAAAGCGCTGGCGTAAACTGCGGGCGCCGGCATTGTTAGCACTCAAATTCGCCAGTACATCTTCCATCAGGGTAAATTTTTGTTGTCTGGCGTAGGCTTCAGCCAGTTTAAGGGTGAGAGTCTGATCGCTACTATTAAGCTGAAATAACGGCTCTAAGAATTGCGCCAGCATATCCCAGTCACCGGCGTTATAAAGCGCACTGATGGTATTTTTGATTAACTCGGCGCTGCGGTTTGCCAACTCTTCCCGCTGCTCGCGATTAAACAGGCTGAGTTCCTGCAAAGCAAAAAGGTGGCTAACTCCCACGCTTAACGGCTCGGTAGCCAGAATATAATCGGCTTCCAGCAATAGCAATTGGGCGGAGTCTGGGTTAGCGCGCAGAGCATCAATTAAAAAGCGCTCCACCCGGGCGAAGTCGCCCTGGTCGAGCCATTGCTGAACAGTGTCGATATCGGTTGCCGGCACGTCAGGCTTATCTGAAGTGCCTGAGTCGGCTTGGTAAGTTGATGCAGACTGCTGTGGCGTTGAAACTGGCGGCTTAGTCGCTTTGTCTGACGTTACCCTATTGCCTGTTTTTTTCGGTACGCCCTCAGCGGATGTGGGCGCAGGTTCAGGCCAGAGCAAATAAACGTTCAGGCCAACGGATATCAGCAGACATACCGAAACAACCAGTGCGAAGCGCGACACAATTAATCACCCTGGCTGGCCAGGCAGGCTGGCAGGTAAACGTCAACAAAAGCCCTTGGCATTCGGGTAGGAGCACCGGTAGCCAGCTTTACGCAGGCAAACTGAGTGTGGCCCCGATAAACCGTTTCGCCATCGCTTTCACGTACATACTGAAACTCCCGGGAGAGCGTGATTTTACCGTCGCATTGGGTGATCCAGGTGGCGCAGTGCAGTGTGTCGCCCAGTAAAGCCGGTTTTAAATAATGTAATTCGTGGCGGAAGATCACCATGCCCCGGCCGGCCTGCTGGTAATGTTCAAACCCCAGTCCCAGGGCCTTAGAGTGGGCCCAGGCGAGCTTTTCCTGCTGGCTTAAATAGGCCACGTTGTTCACATGATTGTAGTGGTCGATGTCCTGTGGCTGGATTGCCCACGTAGTAATAAAGGGCTCTGGATACTGCCAGTCGAAAAGGTCAGACATGGGGGAGCGGGTTCTCTTCTGTCAGGTTAACATCTGGGGCGAGCAACTGTTGGTTGAGTGCAGTTTCAGTAGCGATAACCGGCTCGATAAAGGCTTTTACATTGCCGAGGTCTTTAAAGGCCTCAAAGCCCCTCTGTAAGAATTCGTGCATGCTTAGCAGCCCGGTCATTTTTGCCGGTCTTCGGGATAGCTTAATTAGCAGACCGATGCCCGGAATTTTTACCACATCGGCCAGTTGCTCACCTAATCCGGCCACAATCTGAATTTGTTGGGCGCGGTCATCACCACGGCCCACTTCCCGGTAGGCCAAAGCATAACTCTCTCTGTTGAGCGGCGCGTCATCGAGCGCCTGAGCCATCGCCATATCCAAATCGAATGACAGGGCGTTAAGCCACAGTGCCTGCTCAATGGCATGCATGGCTTTATTCGGCAGGGCTTTAGCGAGTTTAGGGATAACCCGCATTAAGTCGGCATCGCGCTGGCTGAAATCCTTGGGGCCGTAAAGTTCTTCCACAAAAAAATCCATGGCTTTGGCGTAGCTTGGTTTTTGGGCCAGCTCTGCATGAGTGGCCAGCAACCGTTGGCATTGCCATTGTTGCAGTGCCTGGATGGGCGCCAACAACTGCATTTGTTCTGCCAGAGAGCGCCGGGCATTCACCTGACGCAGATGAGCGATAATCTGTTCTACCACAAGGCGTCCTTCTTACTACGCTGTCCGGTCGTATTTGAATATTGACTGTATAATACCTTAATCATGCTGACAAATCTGGCTCGTGCAGGCAGATTTTGCTATTCTTCGCGGCCATTAAATCACGACCATCACAAACCGAATTCTGTATGCAGCAGGCAATGGCAGCGGCCATAAAATACGATAATGACCCCGACGTAGAACCGTTAATGGCGTTGTTCGACCAGACGTTTCTTAGTCGGTTCAACACGCGCCTGATCAGAGGCGGTGATGAGCCGGTTTACCTGCCTGCCGACGCTAATACGCCTTATCATCAGGTGGTCTTTGCCCATGGCTATTTTTCCAGTGCACTGCACGAAATAGCGCACTGGTGCATTGCCGGTGAACAGCGCCGGTTGCTGGAAGATTATGGCTACTGGTACTGCCCTGACGGGCGTGATGCCACGCAGCAGCGCGAGTTTGAACAGGTCGAAGTGAAACCTCAGGCCATCGAATGGGCCATGACCATCGCCGCTAACCGGCGTTTTCAGGTGAGTACTGATAACTTAAATGGCGCTGAGCCGGATCGCGAGGGTTTTACCCGCCGCGTACGGGCTCAACTGCTGACGTATGTACACTCAGACTTTCCGCCCCGTGCCACAATGTTTATTAATGCGCTGCGAGAAAAATTTAACGGGCCTGAGTTAAATCAGGCCTGGCTGGATAAGGAGAACCCGCAATGAGTAAAACCTTTCGATTGGGCGTGGTGATTAATCCTTTTGCCGGGATCGGTGGTGCCATGGCGCTTAAAGGCAGTGACGGCGAAGCCATTCGGCAGCAGGCGCTGGCGGCGGGAGCGACTAAACTGGCTAACGATAAAATGGCCAGAGCGCTCACAAAACTGACTGCATTTAACAATCTCTCGGTACTCACTGCCAGCGGTGAAATGGGTGAACATTGCTGTGCGGCGCTGGGCTTGGAGCATCAGGTTATTTATACCAGTCAGAGTGCCGAAACAACGCCTGAAGACACCGAAAACGCGGTACGCGAACTGGTTAATCAGGGCGTTGACTTAATTCTTTTTGCTGGCGGCGATGGCACCGCGCGGAATGTGTGCAGCATTGTTGCAGACAGAGTACCGGTGCTTGGCGTACCGGCCGGGGTAAAAATTCACTCGGGGGTTTATGCGGTAACGCCTTCGGCAGCCGGTGATGTGGTGGCCAAAATGTTAACCGGTGAACTGGTGAGCGTGCGACAGGCCGAGGTGCGTGATATCGATGAGTCGGCTTTCCGCCAGGGAAAGGTGCGTGCGCAGCATTATGGCGAAATGCAGGTACCTGACGAGCTTACCTATGTGCAGTCGGTTAAAATGGGCGGCCGTGAAGACGAGTCCATGGTGATTAACGAGATTGCCGAATACGTAAGTGAAATCATTGCCGATGACGATGAGCATCTGTATATCATGGGGTCAGGTTCAACCGTTGGTGAAGTGATGGCGCGGCTTGGTCTGCCCAATACCTTGTTAGGCGTGGATGTGGTCAAAAAAGGTGAGGTGATTGCCGCCGATGTAACCGCCCCGCAGTTACTCGAACTGGTTAGCCAGTCACCGGCACGCCTTGTGATCACTGCTATTGGCGGCCAGGGGCACGTATTTGGCCGCGGCAATCAGCAGCTGAGCCCGGATGTGTTAAGGGCTATTGGCCGTGACAATATCTGGATCGCTGCCACCAAACAAAAGCTTCAGCAACTCGATGGCCGGCCACTCAGAAGTGACACTGGCGACGAGGAGCTCGATAGCGAACTGGCCGGGATTATTGCGGTCATCACCGGTTATGACGACCGGGTGTTTTATCCGCTGCAGTAGTCACTACAATCAATTAACGAAAAATAAGCGAGACACTATGCAACAACAGGTTAAAGCCAGCGATGAGTTTGTTACGGCAGTGGAAAAAATTGATAGTGCACTGGATGGCGTGGTAGATCACGGCAGTGACGACGAGCTGTTTATCGCCAGTTACCTGCAGGGACATTTTGCCGTGGAGGCCCGCAAGCTGGAGCTTGATGAGTCAGCCTCAGTAGCGAAGCTCAGTCAAACCATGCAGCAAAGTCTCGAGCAGGCTTTTGCCAATAACGAACTGGAACCCGCCGATCAGCAAGCGGTGGCGGCATTGTGGCAAAAATTGCTGAACGACCTTTAACGGGTGGCAGTTCTTTGCCGCTTTTTAAATGTAACCTCCCGTTTTTTCTAAACAAGTAAGCTGGTGCGATAATTGCAGAATCTGAGCTGTTAACTCAGGTTGGATCCGATTATGCGTCAATACTCTTTGCGAACCACTATTTTTACTACTTTGCTTGGGGCCAGTTTACTCACTGGCTGCAGCTCTGCGCCACCGGTCATGGAAATGACCAACGAGCAGGTGCCGGTACCTGCCCTTGGCAATGTGGAATATCACACCTATGTGCTGGCCAACGAACTGTTTGCCAACGTTCGCCCGGCCCGGCAAACCCGCTATGCGGTGACCGGGTTTGTGCCAGTTGACTCGCTGACCTACGACGAGACTTTTCAGCATCCGTTGCAATTGCTCGGTCATCAGTTGGAAGAAGGGATCCTTACCGAAGCCACAAAACGTGGATTTACCGCTCAAGAGTTTAAGCTGACGAACGATATAATAGTAGGAGAAAAGTCCGACAGGGTGCTGTCGCGCGATATCGACCAGCTATCTGCTATGGAGCGGGTCGATTTTTTCATTACCGGTACGCTGGTTTATCAGCAGGAAGGGGCAATGGTTAACGCGCGCATTATTAACGCCCGGACCCGCGATGTGGTAGCCGCTGCAACGCGCTTTTTCCCGGCAGAATTGTTTTGGCTGGATGAGCAGGTGACAACCCGTAATGGCCGGCTATATCGTACAGAGAATAAAGGGTAATCATTATGCAAAGGGCAGTAAGGGCAACACGACTTGGCATACTTCTGCTGGCAGCAGCCGCGGCAGGGTGTCAGAGTATGGATGAGGAAATGGTGCAAACCACTCAGCCTGAAAAAATGCCATCGCTTAATGTGGTAGACATCACTGCAGCCGATCGCTCAAATCATCAGCCCATGATGGCCGAAGACGTTGATAGTTTTGGTGCACTGGGCCAGCCACCGTTGTACTCCAGTGTGCAGGGGGCTTATAAAGGCCGCCCCCTAACCAAGCATGTGGGCGATTACGTAAAGGCTCTGACTCAGGACCTGATTGCCAACATGGAGTACGTTACCAATAAAACGCCGGTGGGCGTGACCCATTTTGCGTTGCTGGACTCTGATCTGCAGCAAACCAATTTGCTTGGTCAGCAAATGGCTGAATCCTTTGTGCATGAATTGCATAAATTCCGCATTCCGGTAATCGATTACAAAGCCACCGACTTTATTCGTATTACCGAAGAGGGCGACTTTGTACTCACCCGCGATTACCTGGAGCTCGATGCCAGTTTACCCATGGAATATGTGCTTACCGGGACCATGGCAAAGCACCAGGGTGGCGTGATGGTGAATGCTCGCATTATTGGTATTCAGTCGCGTGCAGTGGTCGCCAGCGCACAAATGCTTATACCGTTTTACGTGGCAGACGCGCTGATCCCCAGTGATGGCAGTGAGCGCGGCGGTATGCGTGATGGTGTTAAATTAAGCCGGGGGTAATCATGCGTCAATGCTTGGCTTTTATGGTATGTGCGATGGCGCTAAGCGGTTGCGCCAGCCAGCCGAAAAGCGGTTATTTTTGGTTTGGCAACGATGATGAAGTGCCGCCGACTGGGCAGATGCAGGTACGCCCGCCTGAAGACAGCGGATTGGAGTATCGACCGGACTCCCGCGATATAGAAATGTACCGGGTTCAGCAAAACGTGCGCGGCTACCGGGATCCGCTGCAAACTGGCTTCACACCGGGGATTACTCATAAGGCATTAAATGACTACGCAGCCAGCCTGGCCATGACGCTAATGGACGGCTCGGTGCAACTGAATACCGACGAGCTGATAGGAATAGCCAGTTTTGTACGCCTTAACCGTTCGTTACGGGAAACCACTGTGCTGGGTAATCAGTTGTCTGAATACCTGATTGCCGAGTTGCAACAATACGGTCTTGGCGTGGTGGATTTCAAACTGGCAACTAGCCTGGATGTGACTGATTATGGCGATCTGGCACTAAGCCGGGAAGGGCGGCGCATTGCTAAACGCATGGAAATGGATCATATTCTTACCGGTACGCTGGTAGAGCAGCCGCGCGGCGTGAATGTGAATGCGCGGATCATTTCTATCGACCAACAGCGGGTCGTGGCCAGTGCCAACGTGTTTATTCCTGCTTTTGTGGTAACGTCTCTGGTGCCCATGGCACCCGTGCTGGATACCGAATAAACCTACGCTTCCGGCGGGCGCTTAAAAGTGCGTAGCATAAACCTTTCTGGCGCCAACGCCTGCAATAATGGTTCGCTCATCGGCAGCGGCTCATGACAAAGCTGGCTGGCCAGTAATTCTGCCATCAGCGGGGCTGTGGTTAGCCCTCGCGAACCCAATCCCGTAAGCACCAAAAGCGCCTGTTCATCGGTAGCCACTTCATACTGAGGGGTATGCTTGCCCTTATACAATTTGCGATAGCGCTCGGTGGTTTTCTGCGGCGAGATAACCGCACCTACCACAGGCTGGTGATCGGCACTGCCCAGGCGAATAGACGCCCTTGCAGTATCATCATGTTTAATCGACTGAGCCCAATCATACCCTGCCAGCGCTTTGGCGTGGGTGGCCAGGTTCTGCTCACTTTCTTCCTTTCTGCTGGTGGTGCTGGTATCACCTTTCACATAGGTGGAGCCAAGGGCATGACGACCATCCCAACCGGGCGTTAAGTAACCCTTATGACAAAGCACGGTCTTTAACTCGTTTAATGGTGCTTGCTCTGGAACCGCTTCTACCTGGCCGCGCACCGGTCGCAGCGGTAAATGGGCCAGTTCAGTCATTTCGGCACATTCATGACCGGCGGCAATCACTACCCGGTCTGCTCTCATTTGTTTGCCATCTTCCAGAAGCTCTACGTTTCGGCCATCCTCATCCAATGCCACGCGCTGGTTATAAAACTCATCGAGTAAGCCGGTTTTCCGAGCCGCTTCAAGCTGAGCGTCAACCACTTCGGCGGGGCATAGCCAGCCGCCTTGTGGTACAAAGAGCCCTTCGCCGTGAATATCAATGCCGCTTAATTCACTGGCCTTTGCGGCGTTTACAGGCTGAATGAGCTGCGCTGGCCACAACTCTTTTTGCAGCAGGTTTTGCTGGCGCTTTTGCACTTCTTCACTGAACCCCAGCAGCAGAACACCGCAAGGCTGCCAGGTAAAGGTTAAGCCGTTTGCATTAAGGGTATCGTAATAGCGTCTGGCGTATAAAAAACTATGGGCCTGGATCAGGGCGGGGTTACTCTGGTCGGCCTGAAGTTGCGGATAAAAGCCGCCTTGCCGATTGCCAGAGGCACCATCGGCGGGCGCAGGGGCCTGACCAAACAGACTTACTCTGATACCACGCTGACACAACGCCAGCGCCAGGGTAGAACCGGCGAGGCCGGCACCAATAATCGCGATATGTTGCGTCGGGTTGGCAGGCGTATCGGGATACCGGTAATGCCAGGGCGTGCTAACCCGGTTAGCGGGAGGATTTGCCAGTATGCCGGTGAGCATATCGCGCTTGCGGCCGAAACCATTGCGTTTGGCTATCTCAAAGCCAGCCTCTTTTAAGCCGCGCTTAACCACCCCGGCGGCAGTAAAGGTAGCCAGGCTAGCGCCGGTTTTACTTAAGCGAGCCATCTGAGTGAACAGCGCGTCTGTCCACATATCAGGGTTCTTACTGGGCGCAAAGCCATCTAAGAACCAGGCATCTACCAAACCATTTTGCGGGCAGTGCCATTGCGGGAGCAATTCGTGTACGTCACCCAGCCATAAATCGATACTGGTATGCCAGGCATCGAAATTCATGCGGTGACAGCCGCCAAGCGCGGGGGGATATTGTGCAATCAGGGCATGGACTTCTTCGCTGACCGACGGGAATACCGCCAGGGCATTCTGTAAGTCGGCCACTGCCAGCGGGAATTTCTCGGTACTGAGGATAAATAACCGTTTAAGCGGGTGAGCCGGATTGGCTGCTCTGAACTGTTTAAACTGCTGCATAGCAATGATGCAGTTAAGACCGGTACCAAAACCAGTTTCGGCAATGATAAAGTGCGCTGCCTGCCAGTTTAACCAACGCTCAGCGAGGTCGTTACCGTTAATGAACACATGCTGTGTTTCATCACAACCGCTGTCGTTAGAGAAATAGACATCATCAAAGCTGTCTGCCACGGGCGTTCCGGACTGGTTAAAATGGACGTTGGCAGATTGCAGGCGTTTACTCATGGCGTGGTGTTTCAGGTTAATCGTTAAAAGCGCGCTATAATAGCAGTATTAGTAAACGCATGATAGAAATCGAACCTGAAGCCGACATCGCGGTCGAAATACACTACAATGGTAAGATTCTTGGATTGAGGTGGAAATTTGCTACCAAATCACGTAGAACAGGGTCGCAAAAGAGCAGACCACTTAGTGTCATAAAATCATTACCATATGCGGCACTAACGCAAAAGGATAATTATGAGAAGAGCAGTTATTACAGGGCTGGGTATTGTATCCAGTATCGGCATAAATCAAGAACAAGTTACCGCCTCACTCAAAGCAGGCAAATCTGGTATTACCTTTTCCGAAGAGTTTGCAGAAATGGGCATGCGTAGCCAGGTATGGGGCAACGTCGATATCGATTTCAGCGAGCATATCGACCGTAAAGTAATGCGCTTCATGGGTGATGCAGCCGCTTATGCTTATGTGGCCATGAAACAAGCTATCGAAGATAGCGGCCTTAGCGAAGAACAGGTATCAAATATTCGTACCGGTATTGTGGCAGGTTCTGGTGGTGGTTCGTCCAAAAACCAGGTCGGCTCAGCAGACGTGATCCGCGAAAAAGGCGTGAAGCGTGTAGGCCCTTATATGGTGCCGCGTTGTATGGGCTCAACGGTTTCGGCTTGTCTGGCCACACCATTTAAAATACTAGGCGTTAACTATTCAATTTCTTCAGCCTGTGCCACCAGTGCTCACTGTATTGGTCACGCGCTGGAACTTATCCAACTGGGTAAGCAGGACGTGGTATTTGCCGGGGGCGGTGAAGAGCTGAGCTGGGCATTGTCTGGTCAGTTTGATGCCATGGGTGCATTGTCGAAAAAGTACAATGACGACCCGGCAACCGCATCACGCACCTACGACGCAGACCGCGACGGTTTTGTTAGTTCTGGCGGTGGCGGTATGGTTGTGGTTGAAGAGCTTGAGCACGCTCTGGCCCGCGGTGCCACGATCTATGCAGAAATAGTCGGCTATGGCGCGACCTCTGACGGTTACGACATGGTTGCACCATCCGGCGAAGGTGCTGTGCGTTGTATGCAAATGGCGCTACAAGGCGTTGACGATCCAATCGATTACCTCAATACCCACGGTACTTCCACACCTGTAGGTGACGTAAAAGAGTTAGCTGCCATTCAGGAAGTCTTCGGTCAATCCGGTGTACCGCTGGCCTCAACCAAATCGCTGACAGGTCACGCTTTAGGTGCTGCAGGGGTTAACGAGGCCATTTACAGCCTGTTAATGATGAAGCACGGCTTTATTGCGCCGTCGATCAACATTGACAACCTTGACGAAGCGGCGGCAGGCCTTGACGTGGTAACCTCTACCCGTGAAGCCACGCTGAACACCGTAATGTCAAACAGCTTCGGCTTTGGTGGTACCAATGCGTCGCTGGTAATGAAACGCTTCGAAAAATAAGCGCAGTTATTCAGCCGGAGCGACCGCTCCGGCTGTTATTCCCATTTGTTGTTAAACCGCACTGAATAGTTTTTCGGTTCCCCGCGAACTTACGATAAACTCCTACCCCATGAAAATACGTTACGAAAACTCGTTGCCGCTGGCAGCAGAATATTTTGGCAGCTTTGGTGAAGCTTCAGGTTATGACGTTGGCACGCTAACGCCTGAGCAACTGGTAGATTTTGACGTACTGGCTGTGCGTTCGACTACCCGGGTGACGCCTGAATTGCTTAATTGTGCTAATCGGCTAACTCTGGTCGGTACGGCAACGGCGGGGATTAATCATCTGGATACCCGCTACCTGGATGCGCAGGGGATTTACTGGATGTCGGCGGCCGGATGTAACGCACAGGCCGTGGCTGAGTACGTGCTAAGTGTGCTGTGTAATGCGCACCTCGAAGACATTACTGACCTAAAGCGCGCCCGGGTAGGCATTGTTGGGGCTGGCCACGTAGGCAGTGCATTATCGCGCTTACTCGACGTTCTCGGCATCGAGTATGTGTTGTATGACCCGCCGCTGGCAGAGCAGGGTGATGAACGCCCTTTTACTGACTGGCTGACTATTCTGAACTGCGACGTAATTACTTTGCATGTTCCCTTTGTGCAAAACGGAGCTTTCCCCACCGATAAAATGATCGATGCAGAGGTGCTGGCCGGTTTGAGTGCTAAGCAATTGCTTATCAACGCCTGTCGTGGCGAGGTCATAGATGAGGTGGCGTTAAAGCAGCGTTTAATGGCGGGCGATGGTCCTACGGTAGTGCTGGATGTGTTTGCCAATGAGCCGGATATTGATGCCGATTTGCTGCAGTACCTGTGGCTCGCGACACCGCACATAGCCGGGCATACTCTGGAAGGTAAATACTCCGGTACCCAGATGGTATATGAGGCCATTTGTGATCTTGCCGGACAAACACCCGAGAAATCACTGGATGATTTTTTACCCGAACGGCCAAATTTACACGTAGACCTTGAATTATGTAGCGATCAAGGCGACAATCTCGCCCCCGCCATAGCACTCGTGCTGTCGGTATACGATGTAAAAGAAGACAATAATCATTTTCGTAAGGGGCTGGCAGGGCCAACGAGTTTCACTGCCATGCGAAAACAGTACAGAGTTCGACGCGAATTAGCCGGTCATAAGGTTGAATGTTCGCAGCAACCGGACTCAGCGATTGCAACGCAACTTGCAAAATTAGGCTTTAACCTAAAATAACGACAGAACAGAAAAAGTCAGTTTTTTTAAAGTGCAGATACCTGCCAAGTTAGAGTATTAGGAGCTTAACCTACTATGTCACAAGCCTTTAACGTTGCCGTTCTTGGTGCCACCGGTCTGGTTGGTCAGACCATGATTGAAATTCTGGAACAACGGAAGTTTCCGGTTGCAAAACTGTATCCGTTAGCCAGTAAACGTTCTGCCGGCGGTACGATTACGTTTAAGGGCGAAGATGTAGAAGTGCTGGATGCCGAAGAATTTGACTGGACCCAGGTGCAGTTTGGTTTCTTCTCTGCTGGTGGCAGTGTGTCGGCAGAATTTGCCCCGCGCGCCGCAGAAGCCGGGTGTATTGTTATCGATAATACTTCACATTACCGCTATGAGCCGGACATCCCGCTGGTAGTGCCGGAAGTAAACGCCCATGCACTGGCGGATTTCCGTAACCGTAACATCATTGCCAACCCGAACTGTTCAACCATTCAGATGCTGGTGGCGTTAAAGCCAATCCAGGACGCTGTTGGCATTGAGCGCATTAATGTATGTACTTATCAGTCTGTTTCTGGTGCGGGTAAATCTGCTATGGAAGAGCTGGCTAAGCAAACAGCCGATCTGCT
Source organism: Alteromonadaceae bacterium UBA2620 (assembly GCA_002339125.1). Classification (GTDB taxonomy): domain Bacteria; phylum Pseudomonadota; class Gammaproteobacteria; order Enterobacterales; family Alteromonadaceae; genus Alteromonas. The sequence goes on along the minus strand of DDJQ01000099.1, from coordinate 13,977 downwards.
GAGCTCGCGTGAAATCACGCCAGAAGCCTTCAGCCGCCAGATCGCTTTTAATGCGATCCCGCAAATCGATGTCTTTATGGACAACGATTACACCAAAGAAGAAATGAAAATGTCCTGGGAAACCAAGAAAATCATGGGTGACGACACCATTCTGGTTAACCCTACAGCGGTTCGTGTACCGGTGTTCTTTGGTCATGGTGAAGCCATCCACATTGAAACCCGTCAGCCAATCGATGCTGAAGAAGTGAAGCAACTGCTGGCCAATGCGCCGGGCGTAAAAGTTTACGAAACCCGCGAAGAGTTCCCTACTCAGGTGAGCAGCGCCAGTGGTAACGACGAAGTTCATGTTGGGCGTATTCGCAACGATATCACTCATCCGAATGGTATCAATATGTGGGTCGTGTCTGACAACATCCGTAAGGGTGCTGCGACTAACAGCGTACAGATAGCCGAAACACTGGTTCGCGATTATTTGTAAGCTAACACGCTGAGCGTTCTAAACTTCTGACCAATTTGGTCGATAACACAAAAGCGGGCTGGTTCCCGCTTTTGTTGGTTTTAGCGTTGGATGCTTTTAGACTTAGATCTATAAATACGCCTTAAAGGTCATCAGGCTGCAACATTTTCTAGATCGACCCGGGCAACTGGTTTATATTTTACTAAGTGAAAAGAGCCATAAACTGGCTGATAAAGGCTTACAACGAAGCAAGGTGAAACAAACCTGGCAAGGTTAATCACCAAAGCCGTCCCCGCAGCAGTTACGGGGAAAAATTGCCAACATAACAACAAACAGGCCAGCCTTAGCGCGCTAATGTAAGGGCTGGCACCGCGAATGTGAACCGTGATGATAACATCCGGCACATGACGCTTGAGGGCAAAAAAGGAACGCTATGAAATTGCATTTAACCGGCTGCATACTACTGATGATGTTGATCAGCTTAGTCAGCGATCCGGTTGCCGCACAAAATACGCCTCTCAGAGGGCCGAAAGACGCAACTAACCAGTATTCTGGCGTGGTGTTCGGGCCTATCGACGGCAACGATACCCTGTGGCGGGTAGCCAGCCGCTATCGGCAAAATCCTAACCTGTCTATTTACCAGGTGATGGTTGCAATTTATGAACTCAATCCCGATGCCTTTGAACAAAACAACCTGAATCTGATGGTAGATGGAGCAACATTAAAGCTACCATCCGAACGCTACATCGCCCGTATCGATAAAGAGAAAGCCCGTCAGAAAGCCGAAGCCGATGACGCCGCCTTTGCCCGCATGGCGAATCAACCCGGCGACAGCCTGAATAACCTTAAACCACCTGTGCCCCTGGTTAATCAGGATGACCTGACACAAACCAAAACTCAGTTGGAGCAGCAGCTCAGCCAGATTGATGCCTCTCAGGCCCGTCAGTTTGAACAACTGCGTGATCAATTTGCCGCCTCTATCGACAGTGTGCAGATGCTGTTAGACGATAACCGTAAGCTTTACGAACGCATCGAGAAAATCAATGAAGACCTGAGTGCCTTGCGTGGACGCGTTGATGATGAAGTTGAAGTAAAGGTGGATGAGCAGCTTGCTTTGCAGCGCGAGTTGCGTGAACTAATTTTAAGCGACAAGGCCGCCAAGGAAGCTGAGCAGTCAAATTCGTTTATGGAAGCCCTGACCAGCCCCATAGCGCTGATAGCCGGGACCGGCTTATTAACTTTTTCTGCCATTGCCGGGCTGATAGTCTGGTTAATGAAGCGCAAGTCAAAACCTGAAGAAGAAATTACACTGCCGCCGAAAGAGGCTGCGCCCGAACCAGAAGAGGGCATAGTCGATTTGTCCACTGCGCTGGAGTCTGAGCTTGGCGGTGATGAGCTGTCGGATGAAGAGCTGTTCAACGATGACGATCTGCTCGATGACGTGTTGTCGACAGAACTGGAAGAGTCACTCAATGACGACGACAGCTTTGCTGATCTTAACGATGACATGCTGGTACCGGATGAGTCCAAGGAAGAGTCCTTCGAGGAAGGTGACTCGGCACTTGATCAGGATGACCTTGATAGTCTGTTTGATGATGAGTTCAGTAATCAGGAGTCTGGTGAGGCCATCGATCTGTCGGATGATGATGATGACTTACTCGATAACTTCGATGAGGATGAAGGCAATGACGATCTGGCCGACTTCTCCGAAGAAGCTGTAGAAGATGAACCAGAGCAAACCTCAGACGAAGAGCTGGCCGCGTTGCTTGAGGACCCGGAGCAGGTTTATCAGTCTGAAACCGCACCGAAACCTGACACCGATTCAGAGGATGACGGCGGTGACATAGCTGATGAAGACGATATCGATGCTATTTTAGCGGCCCAGCAAGGCGCACCAACAGCGGCAGAATCCAGCGAAACCGATGAGGAAGAAGCGCCGGAAATTTCCATCGATGATTTGCTGGAAGAAAATAAACTCAGCGAAGAAGAAAAAGCCAATCTGCCGGTAGACGATGGTCCGGTAGGCGATGAAATGCTTGAAAAACTGGATGATGAAATCACCCAGCAATCACAGGCTCTCGACCGCCTGACTGACAGCATTATCAGTGAAATTGACCAAATCGAAATGATGGGCGATTTGGCCGGCGATCTGGATGATGAAGATGACGAAGAAGGTGATCTGCTGGACGACACCATCTCATCTGAAAGCACCGAGAGTGATGAGTCAAAACTGCAGAGCATCGATGATATTACCGAAGATCTTGATGAAATAGACTTTGATAACATCGAAAATGCCGATGCCTTTGACGATCCGTTATCCGATGAGTTACTGGCAGAACTCGAAGCCGAGTTACCGGAAGAAGACGCTCCGGATGAAACTACTGCCGTATCCGGCGAAGACGAATTCGATGAGGCGCAGTTTGAGCAGGAAGTCAGTGACGATTTAACCGACGAACTGCTAAAAGAGCTTGAAGGTGACCCGGAAGACGATGAAGAAACGGAAGATTCGTCGCTGGATACTGAGACCGAAGACTTCGATGAGTCAGACCTTGAAGACGACCTGACTCGTGAGTTGCTCAGTGAACTTGAGCAAAACGAAGATGATGACGATGTGGTGGAAGTGGAAGCTGATGAGGCACCACTTACCCCAGATGAAGAGCAAACGTCTGACATCGATGAAGCCCTGGCCGAAGACAGTGATGATTTTGACGACCCGTTAACAGACGATCTACTGGCCGAGTTGAGTGCCGAAGACGAAGAAAATGATGCTGGCGATGAGGATGAACAAACCCAGGCGCTGACCGAAGAGCTCGATGAGCTGGATAATGCGGAACCAGCTTACAGCCCGGATGAAGACGTCACGGTGGAAGACACCACCGAAGAAATCCCAGATGAAATATCTGCAGAGCTTGAAGCGGAATTACCCGACACTGACACTGAAGAGCCAGAGCCAGAGCCAGAGCCAGAGCCAGAGCCAGAGCCAGAGCCAGAGCCAGAGCCGAGTGAAGATACTGATAACAGTGACGACCTGAGTGACGACGCGTTAGAGCAAGCCCTGGCCGAATTTGATCGGCAGATGATGGATGACATTCCGTCGTTATCCGGTGAAGCAGAATCAGCTGAACCTGAGCAGTCAGACGATATTGATGACGACATTCTCGACCAGGCACTTGAAGATTTTGAGAGTGAAATCGATAGCTTCGAACTGGAACAGGAGCAGGATGGCGTATTACCGGGAGAGAGTGACTCTCAGCAAGAGCGTTCCAGCCGCCCGGGTGATTTCGATGAGCTTGAGGATGTCCCAGGTCTTGATGAGTGGCTCAACGACAGCGATTCTGGTGAAGAAGCCGCTATTCTGGATGAGCTGGATAACAGCGAATTTGACGAGCTGCTTGGTGCCATCGATAACGAAGACGAAGCTAAGCCAGAAGAAGAAATCGAAGAGCTGGCACTGGATAATCCGGACCTTGATTTAAATGCACTGTTCAGTGAACAGCCAGAAAGTACCGAAGAATCGTCAGAGGCGGAGCAGGTTTCAGAAGAGCCTGCAACCCCCGAGGAAGACTACGTTGACGTGGAAACCCTCATGGCGGAAGCCGACGATGTGCCGGAGGCCGAAGATGAAAGAGATCTGGACCTCGATGTCAGTTTATCTGAGTTCAGCGGCGTCAGCGACGACGATGACGTATTTGATATCGATAAAGATGCGGGACAGAACGCTAACCTCGACCTGGCCCGGGTTTACATTGAAATGGATGATCCCGAAGCGGCTAAAGAGTTGCTTGAAGAAGTCATGAATAAGGGCTCAGAGGCGCAACAGGAAGAAGCCAGAAAACTTATCGAAACCTTGTAGTGCAGGCAGGCATTGTAATGGCTAAACCAGTGATGAAAATATTGTGCTGCGGGATGTTGCTGTGCTTTGCCTGCGGAGCCTTTGCCAGACAGATAGACACATCCCTACTGATTGGCACCTGGGGCAATTCTGATGATGGCGGCAAAACCTTCTGGGGCTACGATAAATACCTTGAAGATGGCACATTGGTATCGTGGGGCACTTATCCTGAGACTGACTTCAGCTATAAAGTGCGGGCCGACTACGAGGTAAAGGTGAAATTCGGCACCTTTTCCTGTCTTACCATTACCGAATCCAGCCCCATCACCGACTTCGTTGGTGAGTTCTGGTGTGATGAAATCGTTGAGCTAACCGCTGAAACGTTTACGTTTAAAAGTTCAGATGGTGAACTTACCACCCTATACCGGATGCCCTGACGCCTGGCTGAAAATCAATTCTTCTGTCTCTGGCTTTTGTTTGTTGCAAAACGCTATCTGTATTGGCTAATATCGGTTGATTATTAAACAATATGCCTCAGCCACGGAATCGGCTGATAACGGTTAGCACAAAGGAATGTATCATGCGTTTTATCCCTGTTTTACTCATTTCCGCGACATTATGTTTTACTGTTTTTCCCACATTTACGCTCCACGCTAATGCACCGCAGGCCCAGCCGCGACCATTGGTGTCCGGGGAACGGGTCAGAGTAAAGAAGATTACCCGCGATATCACCAGTGCTATGCAGGAGTTGGATAAAAATGGCGTAAAGCCTTTTCAGGATCCCGCCTATGTTAAACGGTGGCAACAGTCTTACGAGCGGCATAAAAAAGCGCTGGCGAAGTACCCTCAGGTAAGTGATCCCGATGTGATGGCGGCTAGCCAAAAACTGCAGGAGTTTGCCAACTTAATCCAATTTGGTATTAGCCAGAGTAATAAGCAGGTGCAGCAAACCGGAAATGTCCAGACCCGGCTGGCAAACATCGAGCAGGCGCTGCGTGAGAATCAGGCGCCTGGCTGGTTGCAGGCGCCCTTTAGTGAAGCCGGGGCCAGACAATGGATAAATACTGCCGGACTGGCCAAAGGCACGGCAGAAAAAGCGCTTTCAGCTTTAACTGATATCGCTCAAACGGCCTACTTACCGGTGAATTCAGGAACGGTACAAAGTGGGGCTAATTACGATAAGCAGGATGTTGGCCGATTAACGAATATGGCTAACACTACCCTGAGAAAGGTCAATGAAGCGGTCAGCACTACCGAGCAGAATCTCCGTCACGTTGCAGAGATGCAGGGCAGAGAGTTGTTAGCTTATAACGAAATCGATCCCAACGACCCGTCAGATCAGGCAAATTATTTTCTTAATGAAGGTGCCGAAGCAAGAATGTTTGCCGGCTTTGAACGCCAACTGGTTATCGCCAACACGTTTGTGGCGTACCAAAATGCGTTGGGTAATACTCCCAACAAAGCGGTGACCGATAGAGTGGCTTATATAGAGCAGATGCGGCAAAGGTATAGCGCCTTGCTTGACAAGATTGTCGGCGAGCGCGGACTGCCACCGGCCAAATCAACCGATGCCGAGCTAATGCGCATTGCTGAAGCCATTCTGGCAAACCCGAAATATCAATTTGGTCGGCATGGTCCGGTAGTGATTACTACAGAAAATATCGTTCAACGGGAAAAGGAATTGTCTGAGGAAGAGTATAACGACATTGATATCAGTCTGGCCGGAGAGATTACCCTGACCGGAACGAAAACTACCTGGCATTATCGCTGGGATGAATTTAAGTTTGCAACACCAATACTCGATGACCAGTCTGGTAAATGGTACCTGTGGTGGATAACCGCTAAGAATTTTCATTCGGGCGCATCTAACACGCCAATAGGGAAGTGGGTATCTGGCTCTGCTACGAAAGGCGGGGTAATATTGGAAACAAATTTTTAGCCGCACCTGTGGGCTTTTTAGTTTTACTGCCGGCTACCCTGAAATGGGATGACCAGCCTTTTCCTTCATCATAATTTTTCGGCCAGTCATGGCATTGGCATTCTTTACATTCTGTATTTGGCGCACAATAAATTTGGGAAATAACACATCAAACGACGGACGCCGATAATAATGAAAAATAAATTAGTCACCCTGTTAGCCGCGGCAATTGGTCTAACTGCCATCGGGCTGGCATCACCGAGTATCAATGCGCGGCAGACAGTGCAAACCGAAGTACTCGACATCATTAAACAGGATGTTAGTTCATCCACCCTTTCTTATGACATTGTAGAGTCCCTAACCACCGAAGTGGGGGCCAGGATGGTTGGCACGCCGGGAGCCGATGCGGCAACCGACTGGGCCATGGCGAAAATGAAGGCACTGGGTTTCGATAAAGTATGGGTTGAGGAAAGCCAGGCGCAACTGTGGCAGCGAGGCGATCTCACGGCCAGCATCACCGCGCCTTACCCCCACAAAGTGGTAGCTATCGCACTGGGCGGCAGTGTGGGTACCAATGGCCAGGCCATTAACGCCGAAGTGGCCTATTTTGACGATTTAACCGCACTACAGGCTGCGCCGGAGGGAAGTCTTAAAGGCAAGATTGCTTATGTTGGTTACCGTATGGAACGCCATATTGATGGTCATGGCTATGGTAAAGCGGTTGGTGCCAGAGTGGCAGGCGCCTCGGCAGCGGCCAAAAAAGGTGCGCTGGCGTTTATTATGCGCTCGGTAGGTACAGACACCGACCGTATTGGTCACACCGGGATGATGCGCTACGAAGAAGGTATAGCAAAAATACCGGCGGTGGCCCTATCTAACCCTGATGCGGATTTGTTGGAAAATATGTTACGCCGTGAGCAGCCTGTCACGTTTTCATTAAACACCAGCGCCAGCGGCCCAACAGGGGACACTGTCACTATTGCTAATGTTATTGGTGAGGTGACCGGCGCTGAAACCCCTGACGAGCTGATTACACTGGGCGCGCATATCGACAGTTGGGACGTAGGTACCGGTGCTATTGATGATGGTATTGGTATTGGCATCGTGCTGGCGGCCGGGCATTACATTGCCACAATGGAGCAGCGTCCGGCGCGTACTATTCGGGTTATTTTGTTCGCGGCTGAAGAAATTGGTCTGGTAGGTGTGCGCGATTATGTGGCCCAACACAAAGCAGACATGTCGCAACATATGCTTGGCGCCGAGTGGGATTTCGGCAACGGACGCATTTATGAGGTGGAGCCGGGAGTAGGGCCTCAGGCGCTGGCCTCTGTGCGTGACTTTGCCAACTATCTGGCTCCTATGGGCGTTGGATTGGCAAGTACTAATACTGCCAAAGGCCAGTCGGACATGAGCTTGCTGGGCGAAGCGGGTCAGCCGGCGTTTAACTTTGCTCCGGATGGCCTCGATTATTTCGACTACCATCACACCGAAAACGACACCCTCGATAAGGTGGATCAGGACGCCCTGAAATTGAACACCACCATTTACACCCTGTTTGCCTGGTACGCCGCAAACAGTGGCGTGGACTACCGTCAGTAAAGTAAGTCAGCGGGGCAGAGCAGTTGCTTTGCCCTGAATACTTGCCGGCAAATGCCAATCTTCCTGTTTATCCGGATTGCCCAACGGCTTCGCTTTACGTAAACTTACGCGCCTCATAGCAACGCAAAGCAACAGAAGACATGACCCGAATAGCCCTTGGTATTGAATATGATGGTGCCCAGCACTTTGGCTGGCAACGACAGCAGGAAGTGCCCAGTGTGCAGGGCTATTTAGAAAAAGCGTTGTCGACAGTCGCCAACACCACTATTGAGGTGCAGTGCGCCGGACGAACCGATGCAGGCGTTCACGCAACCGGTCAGGTGGTGCATTTCGACTGTGATGTAGCGCGTCCACTCAAAGCCTGGACCATGGGTGTTAATGCAAATCTGCCAGATTCCGTTGCCGTGAAGTGGTGTACTGAGGTCAGTGATGACTTTCATGCGCGGTTTTCGGCTACTGGCAGGCGTTATCGTTACATCATCTATAACCACAAAATGCGCCCGGCAATTTTGCACCACGGGGTGACCCATGTGCACCGCGATTTGGACGAAAAACGCATGCATGAGGCGGCTCAGGCATTACTGGGTGAGCAGGACTTCAGCGCTTTCAGAGCATCGCTTTGCCAGTCTAAAACGCCATTTAGAAATGTCACCAAAGTCACCGTTACCCGCCAGGGCTGCTATGTGATTGTGGATATCAGTGCCAATGCATTTTTACATCACATGGTGCGTAATATTGTGGGTTCGCTGGTAGAAATTGGCAGCGGCCATCAGCCTCTCGACTGGATTACTACCTTGCTGGTTGGCAAAGACCGCACGCAGGCCGCTGCTACAGCAAAGCCCAACGGTTTATATCTGGTGGATGTGGATTATCCCGCCTCCTACGGTTTGCCGCGAGCAGTGCTGGGCCCACTGTTTTTGCCGGACAATTAAGCGTCGTCGGGTTGTCTGGCAGGCCTTTGACGAAATTAACAGCAAAATTCATTAGGCCATGCCAATAAAGCCGTTTATACGTATAAATATTCGTACTTCTTAGACCAGTTTTATTTTTCGCTATTGCGTTGAATATGCTCTAATATGTCGCCATATGCGGATATAATCCATCGTTTATTATTTCATCATCCTGTGCCGGGCACGAACAAGTATAAAAAGCCGGGTGTAACAGGTTAGCTAAAAGGACATCTCTGGCATGAGCTGGATACAAAAAATTCTTCCAAAGACACAAACTTCCACCAAAGGTAATGTTCCTGAAGGTATCTGGACGAAATGTAATGGCTGTCAGGCCGTGCTTTACAAGCAGGACCTGGAAAAGCAATTGGAAGTTTGTCCGAAATGTGACAACCACATGCGCATTGGCGCCCGCCGTCGACTGGATGCCTTCCTCGACGCGGGTGAGCGTCAGGAACTGGCCGGCGACCTCGAGCCGCAGGATGTACTGAAGTTTAAAGACTCCAAACGTTATAAAGATCGTATTACGGCAGCTCAGAAGTCGACTAACGAGAAAGACGCGTTAATCGTTATGCAGGGCAAACTGAAAGGTATGCCGATTGTGGTTGCCAGTTTTGAGTTTGCCTTTATGGGCGGCTCCATGGCGTCGGTGGTTGGCGCTCGCTTTGTTGCAGCAGTGAATGCGGCCATTGCCGCTAATTGCCCGCTGGTATGTTTTTCTGCCAGCGGTGGTGCGCGGATGCAGGAAGCGTTGCTGTCGTTGATGCAAATGGCTAAAACCTCAGCCGCCCTGGCCAAGCTGAGTGAAAAAGGATTGCCCTATATTTCAGTGATGACCGACCCGACCATGGGTGGCGTATCGGCCAGTTTAGCGATGCTCGGCGATATCAACGTAGCCGAACCCAAAGCCTTAATCGGCTTTGCTGGCCCACGGGTTATCGAACAAACCGTACGTGAAAAACTGCCTGAAGGCTTCCAGCGCAGTGAATTCCTGCTGGAGAAAGGCGCAATCGATATGATTGTGGATCGCCGCGAAATGCGCGATAAGCTGCACAGCGTTCTGGCCAAATTACATCGCCCTGATTAATTCAGGGCTTTTCATTTCCTATGCGTAAAACACTGCCGCAATGGCTCGAGTATCTTGAGTCCATTCATCCCAGTGCCATTGATATGGGACTGGATCGCGTAAACGAAGTAGCCCAACGGCTTAATCTTCGTTTCGACGCCCGGGTTATCACCGTTGGTGGTACCAATGGCAAGGGCACCACGTCTGCACTGATTGAAAATGCCTTGTTAATTGAAGGCCAGTCAGTGGGGGTATACAGCTCCCCCCATTTACTCGACTACCGCGAACGGGTTCGTATTAACGGTACGTTACCCGACGCCGCAGCTTTTTGTGATGCTTTTGAACAAGTGGAACAAGCCCGTGGCGATATCAGCTTAACTTACTTTGAGTTTGGTACGCTGGCCGCTATGTTGATGCTGATGGCGGCAGAGCTTGATGTGGTTGTACTTGAGGTTGGCCTGGGCGGGCGGCTGGATGCCACAAATATAATCACTCCGGATTGTGCGGTGATAACCAGTATTGGCCTTGATCACCAGGACTGGCTGGGTGATACACGGGAAAAGATTGCCGTGGAAAAGGCCGGCATTATTCGCCATGGCGGTAAAGTAGTGATCGGCGAACCTGAGCCCCCGCATACACTTCGCGAGGCGGTTAAGGCGCTGAATGCAGATGCCTGGTGGCAGAATCAGGAATTTAGTATTGCCCGCAGAACTGATGGTGCTGTTACCTTTACGGCTGCAGAGCAGACGTTAGAACTATCAGATACCGCTATTCCGCTGAACAATGTTGCGACGGCGCTGGCTGTACTGAAACATGCTGGTTTCATCGTAAGTGATGCGACCATGCAACAGGCAGTTGCCAATACGCAGTTGCCGGGGCGTCGTCAACTGATTGCCTCACAGCCGGCTACCTATCTGGATGTTGGTCATAACCCACAGGCCACCGAATCACTCGCTGAGTGGCTCGATAGCAAAACATTTGAGCAGTTACATATTGTGGTGGCGATGCTCAACGACAAAGCGCCTGCGGCTTCGCTGGCCCCTTTTAAGCGTTTCGCGCCGCAGTGGTACCTTGCTTCAACACATGGTCCTCGTGGATTGTCAGCCGAAAAACTGGCGGCAGCCGTGGAAAATACGCCAAATTGTTTGTTCCCGGCTGTGACCGAGGCTTATGAGGCTGCTCGCCAGGATGCGTACAGCGAAGACCTTATTTTAGTGGTAGGTTCTTTTCATACAGTTGCAGATATCCTGGCGTTACCGCACAATACACAAAACTCATAACAGGATCACAGGTAGTGGCGGCAGCGTTAAAGAACAGGTTGGTGGGCACTGTTATTTTGGTAGCAGTAGCGGTAATCATATTACCAGACATGCTGGATGGTAAAAAATCCAGCAACGGGGACGTGTTTGTTAATGTTCCGGCGGCACCAGCCAAGAAGCCTATTGTAAACCCCGAACCTTTTCCTGATGAACGGGTGGTGGCCTCTGCGCAGCGCCCGGTTGAAATTGTTAACGAAAAGCCGGTTGATGAGCCAGGTAGTCCGGTTGAGTCTGTGCCTGAAGCAAGTAGCGACAGCACGGCTCAGGTGAATAATTCGCCGAATGATGATTTGGCGCGTCAGACGGTGGTGGAAGCCCCGGAAGAATCTGAACAAAATAACAGTTGGGTGATTCAACTGGGCAGTTTCAGGCATCAGAAAAACGTGAAGCAATTGCTGGATAAGTTAGAAAACGCGGGTTATCGTGCGTTCAGCCGGCCTATCGAAACCAGTTCCGGGCCGTTAACTAAAGTATTTGTAGGGCCTAATCTGAATAAACGCGAACTGGATGGTGCCATATCTCACCTTCAGGAATTAACCGGCTTACGAGGCAAAGTAACCCGCTTCAGTGTAAACAGCTAAATCAACAGGCTCACTCAGGACAGAATTGTTGACAGCCGGTGACTGGATAAAATTTCGACACTGGTAATCAGGCAGACTTCTGGTAGAATGCGCGCGAATTTGACGCGATGAGGTTTGGTTTTACAGCTCGACACATCGTTAACAGGACGGGTAAGAATCTTCAAATGAATTGGCTGGATTACACGATTTTAGGTGTGATAGCGCTCTCCACGCTAATCAGTCTGGTGCGTGGCTTCGTCAAAGAAGCTATATCACTGGCAGTCTGGTTTGCCGCCATGTTTGTTGCCAGCCAGTTTTATGCCGACCTTGCCGTTTACTTCACGCGCATCAGCGACGAACTTATCCGTAACGGCGCGGCCATCGCCGCTCTCTTTGTGGCAACACTATTGCTCGGTGCCTTGCTGAATTACACCATCAGTCAACTGGTTCAGGCCACCGGCTTGTCTGGCACCGACAGAGCACTCGGTGCCGTTTTCGGCGCATTGCGCGGCATTCTGATCGTAAGTGCGCTATTATTTTTCCTGGATACATTTACGCCTTCAGCCTCATCAGACTGGTGGGGTGAGTCGGTACTAGTGCCGGAATTTGCAATTATTATTGAGTGGTTTTTTAGTTACGTAAAAGACAGCTCCAGTTTTTTAACTCCCGCTTAAATAGGTAACCTACATGTGTGGTATTGTCGGAATAGTTGGTAAAACACCAGTTGCTCAGTCACTCTATGACTGTTTAACCGTTTTACAGCACCGTGGTCAGGATGCGGCTGGTATCATGACAATTGACAACGGTGTGTTTAATCTGCGTAAAGACAATGGACTGGTTCGGGATGTGTTTCACACCCGTCATATGAAGCGCCTCACTGGGAATATGGGGATTGGCCATTGTCGCTATCCCACTGCCGGTTCTTCCAGTTCCGCAGAAGCTCAGCCGTTTTATGTTAACTCTCCTTTCGGGATGGCGTTTGCCCACAACGGTAACCTCACCAATGCCCTCGATTTACAAATCGAAGTCGCCAAAATAGCCCGCCGGCATATCAATACCACATCAGACTCAGAGATTCTGATGAACATTTTTGCCCACGAGTTATCACAGCGCACCAGTGGGCTGACAGTGTCACCCAAAGATATCTTTGAAGTGGTTACCAATGTTCACATTAAAGCCCGCGGCGCTTACGCTTGTGTGGCGGCAATTATTGGTTTGGGGGTTGTGGCATTCCGCGATCCAAATGGTATTCGTCCGCTGGCACTGGGCAAGCGTATTACCGAAATGGGCGAAGAATATATGGTTGCCTCTGAGAGTGTTGCACTGGATGCCGTAGGTTTTCAGTTTATTCGTGACGTAGCACCGGGCGAAGCCGTATTTATCACCGAAGCGGGCGAGTTGTTCACCCAACAGTGTGCCCAGACGCCACTGACTTCACCGTGTATCTTTGAGTTTGTTTACTTTGCCCGCCCTGACTCGTTCATCGACGGTATTTCCGTGTATGCCTCGCGTGTAAACATGGGTAAAAAGCTCGGTGAAAAGATTGCCCGCGAATGGGCCGACCTTGACATTGACGTGGTGATCCCAATTCCGGAAACTTCCATGGATGTGGCGCTACAAATTGCCATTACCCTTGATTTACCTTACCGTCAGGGCTTCGTTAAAAACCGCTACATTGGCCGTACGTTTATTATGCCTGGCCAGACTCAGCGTAAGAAGTCGGTACGCCGCAAGCTGAACGCGATTTCGTCGGAGTTTAAAGGTAAAAATGTCCTGCTGGTGGATGACTCTATTGTGCGCGGCACCACCTCAGGCCAAATCATCGAGATGGCTCGAGAGTCGGGCGCGAAGAAGGTTTATTTCGCCTCTGCAGCACCTGAGATTCGTTTCCCGAATGTGTACGGTATCGATATGCCATCAGCTAACGAACTGATTGCCTATGGCCGTGAGATCGACCAGATTTCTGATTTGATCCAGGCCGACGGTCTGATCTTCCAGGATATCTCCGACCTGGTTGCTGCCGTTCAGCACGAGAATCCGCAAATTTCACGCTTTGAAACATCGGTATTCGATGGCAACTACATTACCGGCGACGTAGACCAGGCATACCTGGAACGTATCGATGCAGCCCGTAACGATCAGGCCAGAAAGGCGCCGGTGGTTCAGGCTGAACTATCCAACCTGGATATGCATAATTTCGAAGCGTAACTGGTCGCGCAGATACTAAAAAGCCGTTCACATGAACGGCTTTTTTAATGGTGCGCCGGGCATGGCGCGTA
>DDJQ01000138.1:14189-16717 GCA_002339125.1 Alteromonadaceae bacterium UBA2620 | reverse complement strand
GGGCGCAATGTAGGCTGTTTTTTAATATGAAGTGATGATAAAGCGCAGCAGTGCCATGCAGCCCAACGAGCCCATAACCGGTTTTTGCCATCAGAATATGAATTTGAGATAACTCTTCCGCTATTACGCTGTCTGGTGAGGCTATTTGTGGCAGTTGCCAGCCAAGAGCTGAAACTGTCACATCCCACAAACCAATATCCACCCAACCAATTATCGGTAAGGTGATCATAAGGCCGTATAGCAGTATGAAAACCGCCCTCGCCACATACTTTTGCATGTGTCCATGATCGGGCTTTTCAATGGGCTCACTGCGCCAACATAACCACAACCGGATGACTGCCAGTATAAGGATGACCAGACCTAACAGGTAATGCGTGGATAACATCAGTGTCCGACCACTGCTACCTTTTGGGTAAAGGCTGATAAATTCCATCGATAAACAGACAGTAACCAGCATTACGGCCATCAGCCAGTGAAACCAAATTACAATCGGACGATAGTGAGATGCCATTTCCTTCTGTCTTCCAAAGCCAATATTGTGCAAAGCCATTCGGTAATTATGCGATGTTGCGCACAGCATAAGGTGCTATTTTGCTGCCGGATATCCGCATAAACTATATCAGACCAACGGCGAATCGCTCTAATCACAGTGCCCTATAAGTCCTTCACACTGACTGCAAAACTTTCCTCCAGAGACTGATGTAAAAAACGCATGGATTTAAAACTAACAAGCTAAATCAAATGTTTATGTTGTCGGAACGGATGTTGCTGCATAGTCGACCATGCAAAACTTAAAATCAGCTTGTCACAGGAGTGTTTAATATGAGCAATCAATTTAATTTAACAGGTAAAAAGATCGCGATTCTGGCAACCAGTGGCTTTGAGCAAAGTGAATTAATTAAACCCAAAGAAATGCTTGCCGAACAGGGTGCTGAGGTAGACGTACTTTCTATTGACGATCAGACCTCAATAACGGGTTGGGACCAGGATCAATGGGGTGAGAAAGTGGCTGTTGATAAACAGGTTACCGCCGCTGCGCCAGGCGATTACGACGCGGTAGTGTTGCCGGGTGGTCAGATTAACCCGGATATCCTGCGCAACAATGAACAGGCCGTTTCTTTTATAAAACGCGCACACGCTGAAACCCGCGTTAGGGCAATTGGTGCAATTTGCCATGGTCCCTGGTTACTCATCGAATCAGAATTAGCCCGGGACAGCAAAGTGACCTCGTTTCCAAGTATTAAAACCGATTTACTTAACGCCGGTGCCGCCTGGGAAGACAACGAGGTTGTCCACGACGGTAAGCTCGTAACCAGCAGAAACCCTGACGATATCCCCGCGTTTGTCGGCAAGATAAGTGAACTGGTAGCGTAATCAGAATTAGCAGGCAGGAGTCATAATGTCAGTAACTCAAGAATCCAAAGTAAAAGTTATCGCCATTACCGGCGCATCAAGCGGTATCGGTGAGGCAACGGCACGGGCGTTGGTGGCAAACGGCTATCACGTTGCTTTGCTGGCCAGACGACAGGATAAGCTTAAGGAGTTGGTTACAGAACTGGGCGAAGATAAAGCCTATGCAGTAAAAGCGGATGTCAGCGACTTTGACACGTTAAGCAGTGCATTTGCAGACATCCATGGCAAATTTGGCAGCATCGACGGTGTCTTTGCTAATGCCGGTACCGGCGTAAACTCTCCGGGCGTGGCAGAGGGCGACGTTAACGAGTGGTCTACCATGTTGGGGGCTAACGTTAACGGCCTGCTCTATACGGCTAAAGCCAGTCTGCCTTACCTAAAAGAGAGTGAAGGGCACTTTCTGTTAACCAGTTCTGCAGCCGGTCGCATGACACTTAAAGGCTCGGTATATGGTGCTACCAAATGGTTCGCCTACGGGTTTGTCATGAACCTGGCGGAGGAAATGCGAGAGTGGGGCGGCAAGTGTACCACCATCTGCCCGGGCATGGTTAACACGCCATTTTTTGATGAACCGAAAGACGACAAAATTGCGCCAGAAGATATTGCTGATGCTGTGCTTTATGCGCTGTCGAGCAGCAAAACAGCCTGTGTCAGAGAAGTATTTGTTATGCCTGCTGATAAACCATAACGCAATTGGGGACTCGGGTGACAAAGACTACCGTTATCGTGTAAGACATTTCCCACAAAAGTGTACGAATAAGCAGTTTGTTTTACCCGGCCTTACCTTACACTTTTGGTTAAGGTTATGAAAAATATAGAGTATTAAATCTGTTACAAATGAGAGGAATGAGAATCAGGCGGTTTTGTGTAATCCACCGGTGGCAGGTTTCTCTCAGAAGCGTAACCTAAACATGTCGCAAGGAGATGTGACTCGTCAGGAAGACGAGCTTTCAGGATGAGAGTAGTCAGGAAGACAACAGCCAGGAAGGCACCTATCAGGAAGATAGCGCGCAGGAAGCGGCAACAGGAACACGCGTCAGGATGACGATGTCAGGAAGACCAATGGAATCCGGTTTAACGGATTAAATCAACAGGATTTAAGGAAGAGGCTGGGA
>DDJQ01000138.1:13217-13851 GCA_002339125.1 Alteromonadaceae bacterium UBA2620 | reverse complement strand
GAATGGAATAAGCCAGGACGGCTAGGGACAACTCCAGGAGCGGAGATTACTTTACAGGATGTAAAGTTTAAACGGAAAAATGGAAAGGGAAACACCACGGACAAGGTGGGCTGCTGCAAAGCAGATAAGAAGGATTTGCGTGCGGAGTTTCAGGTAATCCCCGAAATTGCACTAGCGCAGAGAAGGAGTTCTAAATTCCAGAAGAAAACGGTGGCTCGGGCCACCGTTTTTTTTTGCAAATCAGTTATTCTGCGAACTTCACAATTTCATTATTTCTCGCTTAAGAGCCGGCCAGGAACTACCTTTTGGCTGATACCTGTTCGGCGACCCCAGACTATCATCAGTAATACGATCAACTGCCAGAATCTTACAGTACCGCCTCCAGACGAGTTATTAGAAGTGTTATCAACAACCGCGGCAGGTGCACTTACGCTAAAAGTGAAATCAGTTGATTGTTGCAACGTGCCATCTGAAACAGTAAACGTTAACGTTACAGAGTCACCCGTAAAATCTGCCGGGATCATAACGTCATAAGAACCTTGAAGCGGCGGTGCTGTTAATTCAGATTCAGGTACAGTACTCGAACTGACGGCTAACGTTAATGGCTCGCGGTTTTTATCTGCTGTTGTAATGT
>DDJQ01000138.1:0-12911 GCA_002339125.1 Alteromonadaceae bacterium UBA2620 | reverse complement strand
TTTTTATCTGCTGTTGTAATGTTTAACTCAATTGACTTCCCTTTTTCGACCGAGGACGTGTCTGAAGTCACATCAACTGTTGGCGCTGATTCGACAGGTTTGATAAAAACAGCCACATGCTTCACTGAAGTATTAACTGAGTCATTAGCAACAAAGCCTAATGTGATAATTGTCTCGGTATAGACTGTTGGACCGGTAATGAGAAGAGTGCCGGGTTCTGTTTGTTGAAGTTCAACTTCCGGTCCGGTTACCTGCCTGTAATTAACTGAAGCATTGTTGCCAGCATCCTCTACATAAAAGCGGATTGAGGTTTGCTGACCTTCTGAAATTCGTTGCTCAGATGCATAGGCTGTAATTTGAGGCGGGGCGTTGTTCGCATCAACAACAGGGAGACGCCAATGTTCTGCGGGATTGCCGATAGAAGAATAATCAAAGGTACCAGACCGGTAATTAGGGTTTGCTATTGGAACTACTGCATTGGCTTCATCTAAATGTTGTTGTATTAACAGATCTAACTCATGAACTTTAGAGGGATATTCAGCCGCCAGGTTGGTGGTTTCCCCAACATCATTTTCCAGGTCATATAAATAATATAAGTGCCTTTCGGATTGGCCATATTCGAAACTTCGGATTAGCTTCCAACCGTCATATTGGACAGTGACCGACGGTGGCAGCCAGTCAGGTACCACTGCATTAACCGGGAAAAAGTTAATTAATGGGCGCGGATCAGGCGAATTACCTGTAAAGGTATTACTAATATCCTGACCGTCTATGATTGACTGTGAAGGGAGTGGGATACCCAGCCCCTCAAGCAATGTAGGCATGAAGTCTACCGATTGAATAGGCGTTGACGATATTGAATTGGGCGTGGTTTTTCCTGGCCAGCTGATAATGGTAGGAACACGAATTCCGCCATCAAAGTCAGTTGCTTTGCCACCGCGTAATGGAAAATTATTGGTGGCGCGAATATTGCCGAGCACACTGTACATATTCCCGCCGTTGTCAGAGCTGAAAATAATGATGGTGTCCTCAGTTAAATTTAATTCTTCCAGCTTATCCAGTAATGTGCCTATCGCATTATCAAAATGCTTGACCATAGCAGCGTAAACGACACTGCGTTGAATATTGTAGGGGGAGCGTTTCTCTACAAAATGCTCCACCAGATCGGGATCGGCGTTGAAAGGTGAATGAACGGAGAAGGCCCAGAAATTCAGGTAAAAAGGACCATCCTGGCTTACTTCAGCCATCCAGTTGCCCGCTTCGGTGGCTAAACGCTCGTCGATATGCTCGCCGCGGGTCTGAGGTTGTAGATTTGGTGCAAAATCCCATGGCGCTAAAAAACCGCCTGTCGGGCCTGCACCATCAAAATGTGGAATATCAATGTCAAAACCATGCTCAAGCGGGCTGTATGGACTTGCTCCCAAATGCCATTTCCCGAAGTGTGCAGTCTGATACCCATGTTGTTTTAACACTGACGAGAGTGTAGGAATGGACGTATCCAGACGGGTGACCGTGTGCGGCGCAATTGACATTCTATTGCTGGGAGCCGAATTTGGCAGATCTGCAACCAACCTTACATTATCTAAATGATGTAATGGCTGGATTGAGCCATGTCTGGCGGGTGTTTGTCCGGTTAAAATTGAGGCCCGGTTTGGAGAGCAAAGTGGGTTGTTTGTATAGGAGTGAGTATAAAGCATCCCCTGTTCGGCTAGCCTTTCCAGATTAGGGGTTTCTAAGAACTGGTCGTTGCCAAACAAGGTTGTGTCATTCCACCCCAGATCATCGGCAAGGATCACAATCACATTTTTAGGCTCTGCGTGAGCTAGATGAGTAACGATAAAGGCGAGAAAGATAACGCCGTACTTCCATTTTGACATTTACGTTTCTAATTTTAAAACTATATTGATATCAGCAGTATATAGTTGCAAGGTGATTAGTAAAGCACTCAGTTATGATCATTTTTGCGGAGTGACCTGAGCCGATGTGGCCTAAAGCCGAATGCTCTTTAATAATGAATGTGCTATGACATTTTTATGAATTTGATCATGCTTCGAGCCTCATCCCGAAGAAAAATTCTGACAACTATTTGAGGCCAAATAGCTTCTGGTCAGCATCTTTGTAAGACATTTCCTACACAAATGTACGAATAGACGGTTTGTTTCGCCTGCCCACGCCTTACACCTTTGGCTAAGTTTATGAAAAATATAAATTATTAAACTTGCTACGCATTGAGACGTGGTGACTACGGTAATTTTATGTGATCCACCGGTGGCAGGTTTTTCTAAGAGGCGTAATCTAAACATGTTGCAAGGAGATGTGACTTATCAGGGAGATACTAGCCAGGAACGGCAACAGGAAATTCGTCAGAATGACGATGTCAGGAATACAAACGGAATCCGGTTTAAAGGAATAAACCATCAGGATTTAAGGAAGAGGCTGGGATGCCATCAGGAATGGAATAAGCCAGGACGGCTAAGGACAACTCCAGGAGCGGAGAATACTTTACAGGATGTAAAGATTTTCACGGAGAATGGAAAGGGATACGCCTAAGGACCGGTGGCCTGCTGTGAAGCAGAGTAAGAAGGAATTGCGTGCGGGATTATAAGCCATGCTTAAAATTGCACAAACGCTGAGAGGGAGTCTCAAAATTCCAGAGAAAACGGTGGCCAAGGCCACCGTTTTTTTATGGGGAATATTCGGTATTCAGTGCGTGTTGATGCGATGCGGTGGCGTTTCCGTTTTGACCACCGTCAGTCCATTGAGCAGCAAGGTGCCCTGGTAACAGTCATCGCCGGTGGATGAAAACTCAAATAAAAACTTACTGCGCCAGTCAAGCTTACCCCGGTACAACATGGGGCGGGTGGTTTTTCTAGCCACACTCACTAACTGCAAACGCTGCTGTTCGCAGTAGCGGTGCAGGTATTGGTTTGCGCACTCAGAAATCGTTCGGATCCGCCAGAAAAAAGCGCCGCCAGCACACAGTAGCACCAATAACAAAACATCAAATAAATTCACCGTGTCTTATCCTGCCTTGTTGAAAAGGCTGTTTAACGGAGCCTGCATTAATGGGTTATTCTGATGTGCCCGGGCCAGGGTCAGCATGGTTCTGCGCAGTGTTGGAATTTGCACCAAATCGCTAAACAGGCCAATAAACAACTCATGCTTATAGGCACCGTCGGCATCCGCTTTAGCCGCCGCCTCCAGAAACCGCTGCGTCGTCAGGGTATCTAACTGCGCATCATGTCGCCCGGCGATCACACTGAGTAAATGCATATCAGGCTGCGATGTTTTATCTAACAACTGATTCACCGCGTGGTTGATTTGCGGATGATACTCTGGCGTGCTTAACGCTCTGAGCAGGCCCAGCATGACTTGCTTTTTCGCCTCATCTTCGACAGCCATAGTAAGCTGCTCAATAAAAAAGGTTTGCAGGTTGTCAGGCAGCGATACGCTTTCCAGACTGCTGAACAACGTTTCTAAAAACGGCTCGCTGAAGTGTCCGAAGTTCTCGATAATGTGGGCAGCCTGATTTTCATCAATTGCTACTGCGAGATCGGCAATAGCCTGAACCGGTAATTGTTGCCAGTCGATAATGGCAGGTGCCTGCAAATATTGCCGGGCTTGTTCCAACGACTCGCTTTTCTTATCGTTCAGCGCCAGACGGGCAATGGCCGAAAACTGCGCCATAAGCTGCTGACTGGGTACAAAGGTATAAGGGTTATCCGGCAATTCATCACTGCCTTGCTCACCGGCAATCTGGTTTCCCAGCGCATCGACGATGATTTGTAAAAAGTGGTTGCGCGAAGCTTGTATCAATAAACCCTGTTCATCCAGCGGAAACTTAACAAACCAGATATAACGCTGGGCCTGGGGATTGGTTTGCCAGAACACCACGGCATACCAGGCGTGTTGCTGACGAGGGCGGGGAGGGCAAACTTTACCGTTCTCGATATCTAAAAATGTTTGCGAGGCAACAGGATAAACTCCACGACCTAAATCAAAAATGCGATAATCCGTGCCCGCATGTAATAAGAACTCGCTCAGCGAGTGAATACTTTTTGAATTCATGCTGATTTTTACTATGACAAAATTTGCCGATAGTGTAACAGGCATTGGAGTAAGCGCGTAATGATTCATGATCCCAAATCCATTGAGCAGGGCTCAGATTTGTTGTTTGAGCTGGAAGAAATATTAAAAGCTGCGGGTTTGTGGTCGGCGGTCACGCCTTCACAGGAAGCGCTGGCCAGCCAGCAGCCCTTCGCCTGTGACACGCTTGCTTTTGAGCAATGGCTGCAGTTTATCTTTATTCCGCGCTTACAGGCTTTGCTGAAAACGAATACCTTACCCCCAACCATGCAAATTCAGCCTATGGCCGAAGTTACCTGGCAGAGTAATCATCTGCCTGTGCAACGGGTGCTGGCGCGTTTCGACAGCTGGAGTCAGTCTCAACATGGGTAACAACGAATTAGACGTGGTGTATCAGGATGATTACATCGTGGCCATTTATAAGCCGGCTGGTTTACTGGTGCATCGCAGCCCGATTGATAAACACGAAACCCGCTTTGCGGTGCAGTTACTGCGCGACCAGCTTGGTCTGCATGTGTATCCGCTGCACCGATTGGACCGGCCAACCGCTGGTTTACTGTTATTTGCGCTGGATAGCGAGACCGCTTCGGCAATGAATGCACAAATGATGCGTAATGGCATGCAAAAGTCTTATCGGGCGCTGGTCAGGGGCTTTGTAAAGTCGGCCGGGATGATCGACTATGCGCTTAAATATCGCTGGGATAAGTATGCCGATGCCGACCGCACTAAACAGGTTGCACCGCAAACCGCCCATTCAGATTACTGGCCACTGGCCCATTATGAGCTGCCGTTTGCGGTAGGGCGATATGCCACGGCACGCTATTCCTGGCTGGGCTTAACACCTCACACCGGGCGTAAGCATCAGTTAAGACGGCACATGTTGCATTTACGTCATCCTATTGTGGGCGATACCACCCATGGCGATGGCAAACACAATGGCTTTTTACGCGACCAGTTCGATTGCCACCGGCTGATGCTGGTGTGCGTGTCGATGGGCTTTTACCACCCGGTTAGCGGTGAATGGCTGACTATTCAGACGCAAGTCGATAGCGAAATAGAACAGTTATTGGTAAGCTGGCAGCCGTTTTTAACCTGGAGTCAATAAAAGTAAGGTAGGTCCATGGCAACCCTGAATATCATCGTCGGTTCGGTTTACGGTAATGCAGAAAATGTAGCAGAAGAAGTACAGTCTTATTGTGAAGATCAAGGCTTTGACGCGGAAGTCTTTAAAGATCCGGATGTCAGTGACTTCACCGATCCGCAGGCCTTGTTAGTGATCACATCCACTACCGGCGCAGGCGACTTGCCGCCTAATCTGGAGTTTCCCATCGATGAGCTACGCACTCAGTTTCCGCTGCTTGAACAGAAGCCCTTTGCGGTAGCTGCGTTAGGGGATAGCAGCTACGGTGATTCCTACTGTGGCGGTGGCAGAATTTGCCAGGAGCTGTTAACTGAATTACAGGGCTTTCCGGTAGCAGACATGCTGGAAGTGGATGCTATGGAAACACTGGAACCGGAGCAGGATGTGCTTAACTGGTTCAAAGGGATTCAGGATAAACTGATCGCTTAAACTTTTCTGGAAAGGCGCTGTCCAGCGCCTCTTGTTTGCACAGTTGGCCGCGCTTGTACCAGCGCGCCTGAGGATTCGTTTTATTATGAATGATGTAATGAGCCGTTTTACCGACTGGGCAACCTTTTACATGTCCAATCTGATTGTAACCGTACTGGTGTTGCTCTTTTTTATGGGGGTGAACCGGTTACTGTTACCGCAAATCGAGAAGCTGGCCACCAGTAGTAAGCTGAGTGAAGAAGCTCGCAAGAAAACCTATCACACCGCCAGGTTAATCTCTGGCGTTATTACCATCGCGGTATTGTTGTTGGTGTGGGGCGTGGATTTCAGCGGTCTGATTGTACTTTCAACGTCAATCATTGCGCTCACAGGAGTTGCGCTGTTTGCCAGTTGGTCGCTGCTGAGTAATATCACTTCTTACTTTGTACTGCTGTTTCAGAACTCTTATACCAAGGGCAACTTTATTCGTATTATCGATGGTGATAACTATATGGAAGGCTATATTGCCGACATCAATTTATTCACCACGCGTTTGATCACCAAAGATAATGAAGAGATTGCTTACCCCAATAACCTGGTGCTCACCCGGCCTGTGATTATTAACCCTAAACAACACTGGCAGGGGATTGGTAAATCAACCGATAAACAATTATCCGTCCAACCAGAGCCACCTCTTGAAGCAAAGAAAGATTAAACAAGCGGTCTAAAACGCAAAAGGCGCCATCAGGCGCCTTTTCACAGTAACGGCTATATACTTATTCAGCGCCACGCAGCAGGGCGTTGATCCCTACTTTAGCGCGGGTTTTTGCATCCACCTTTTTCACGATGATGGCAGCGTACAGGCTGTACTTGCCATCTTTGCTGGGCAGGTTGCCTGGTACTACAACCGCACCAGCGGGTACGCGGCCGTAGTGTACTTCGCCGGTTTCACGGTCATAAATACGGGTAGACTGGCCAATGTAAACGCCCATCGAGATAACTGCGCCTTCCTCCACGATAACGCCTTCAACAATTTCAGAGCGCGCGCCAATAAAGCAGTTGTCTTCGATAATGGTTGGGTTAGCCTGCAATGGCTCCAAAACACCGCCAATGCCAACGCCACCAGATAAGTGAACGTTCTTACCAATTTGTGCACATGAGCCAACGGTAGCCCAGGTATCAACCATGGTGCCTTCGTCAACAAACGCGCCGATATTAACGTATGAAGGCATTACCACAACGTTTTTGCCCACGAATGAGCCGGTACGTACAGCCGCTGGCGGCACAATACGAACGCCGTCAGCAACAAACTGCTCGGCGGTGTAATCCGCATACTTCAGTGGCACTTTATCGTAGAAGCGGCTTTCTGCGCCTTCCATTACGTCATTATTGTGCAGGCGGAAAAACAGTAATACTGCTTTTTTCAGCCACTGGTGAACAACCCATTCACCGGCAATTTTTTCGGCCACACGTGCTTCACCGCTGTTGAGTAAGGCAATGGCATCGCTCACTGCTTGTTTTACTTCTGCAGGGGCAGCGGAAGGTGTGATACTTGCGCGGTCTTCGAAGGCCGCTTCAATAATGGCTTTTAATTCAGTCATGGTATGTTGATATCTTCAAGTTGATCGAGTTTAAACAATATCCGCTTCTTAAGCGTCGTCTGTTCTTCCGGCGTCAGGGCTTTGCCATGCTCATTCGATACGATAAATACGTCTTCTGCGCGTTCACCGATTGTGGCAATTTTGGCTAATTTTAATGTGAGATTGCAGTCTACGAAAGCGTGACCGACTTTAGCAAGAATTCCCGGCGCGTCCAATGCTTCCAGCTCAATTAATGTGGCATCATCCTGGGAAGAATAAAAACGCACTTTAACCGGCACATCCAATTGCTTGTGCTGGCGGGAAAGCTTGCGGGTATTGTTATGGCTGCGTCCGGGTTTAGACAATTGCTCGGCTATGGCCTGTTCAATTGAACGCAGTCGCGATTCGCCCTCAATGCGCGAACCGTCATTTTCCAGAATCAGGATACTGTCAAACACATGGCCGTCACGGGTGACGGCGATATGCGCATCATGGATGGAGCAGTTACGGCTATCGAGCACTGAAGCGATCTGGGCAAACAGAGCCGGGCGGTCTTCGCCGTATAACAACAACTCTGTGCCGCCTTTGGCCAGATCGTTATTGGTTTTGATCAGCATTTCGCCGGCTTCATGGTCTTTCTCAAAAGCCAGGATTGCCTGGCTGTGCCAACTGATTTGCTCTGGCTTAAAGCGGGCGAAATAGTCGTCTTCGAAGCGTGACCATAAGGCGTCTAAACGACTAGCGTCTGCTTTCGCTGCGGTCAGCAGTTTGAGCGCTTTGGCTTTGTGTGAATCCACCCGTTCGCGCATGGTTACACCGCATTGCAGGCCATTATCCAGGGCTTTTTGGGTCATGCTGTAAAGCTCTCTTAAGAGCGAGGCTTTCCAGTCGTTCCAAAGATTATCGTTGGTTGCCCGAATATCTGCAAGAGTCAGAATGTATAGCAGGTTAAGGTGCGTATGACTGCGCACGGCCGTAGCAAAATCGTTTACGACATCCGGATCGTAGATATCCCGGCGTTGCGCTACTACTGACATCAGCAGGTGATTCTCCACTAACCAGGCAATCAGATCGGCGTCGGACTTTTCAATATCGTGGGCTTCACAGAAAATTGCGACATCCTTCGCTCCCAGCGTAGAATGATCGCCATTACGGCCTTTGGCAATATCATGAAAGATTGCCGCAATATAAATCAGCTCCGGCTTGTCGAAATTCCGCACTATGCGGCCACAGCGTGGGAACTGGGTATTGTGCGGCTGAAAGTAATGGTTAACATGCTTTACCAGGCGATGAGTATGCTCATCCACCGTGTAGGCGTGGAACAAGTCAAATTGCATCATGCCCACAATGTGATCCCACTCCGGCAGGTAAGCCTGCAGAATGCCGTACTGATGCATAATGTCCCAGGCGAAATCAAAGAAATGCGGGTGCTTAAACAGCTCAATAATTAACTGACGACATTCTGCTCGCTCTACATAATAGGCCGACTGGAAACGACGACGAGCATTACGCAACTGGCGGATACAATTGGTATCCAGGCCCTGAACATGAGGGTTATCCGCAATGGTTTTAAGAAACCTAAGGATATCCTCTGGCGATTCAAAAACGTTGTTATGCGTAGGAGAAATATTGCCGTCGAGCAAACAAAAATCGTCGTTAATGGTTTTGCGACTCTGAATAGTCTGGTTCAGCATGTCGTAGCGGAAGCGCTGCAGCAGCATCTGGTTGAGTTCGCTGATACGGCGTACAATGCGGAAAAAAGCCCGCATCATCTTTTCAACCGCGGTTTTACTGTCATCACCATAGCCCATCATGGCGGCCACATCTGGCTGATAATCGAACAATAAGCGGTTTTCGCTGCGTCCGGCGACCAGGTGCAGAGCAAAGCGGAGGCGCCACAAAGACATACGGCATTCGACTAACTCATCGAGCTCATCCTGGGTGAAATAGCCATGGCCTACCAGCCCCTTACCATCGTATTCTTTAAAGTGTTTTTTAGCGACCCAGCCGATTGACTGAATGTCACGTAAACAGCCCGGGTTTTCCTTGATATTCGGTTCAAGGTTGTAAGACGTGCCATTAAACTTTGCATGACGGGCTTTTTGCTCTTCATACTTGGCGGCGAAGAAGGCTTTGCTGGTCCAGCAGGTATCTTTTTCGTTAACGGCGTGCCACATGTCCACAAAGGTTTGGTCGCAGCCACTCAGCATACGGCTTTCTACCAGGTTGGTGGCAATGGAAATATCATCTTTGGCAAGCTTTACCGTTTCTTTGATAGTGCGTACCGACTGACCGACATCAAGTTTAATGTCCCACAGCATGGTAATAAACTGGCCGACTTTTTCCTGCACATCGCGCTTGAGCGTTTTTTTGCTGACAATCAGCAGGTCGATGTCGGAGTAGAGCTGCAAATGGCCGCGACCGTAACCACCCACGGCACAGAGCGCCAGACCTCGTTCATTGGCCAGGCCGTAAAGTGTCCATAACCGCTGCAACAGGGTATCAATAAATATTGCCCGCCCGGTCACCAGTTCGTCGATGGGTTGCAGTGTAAAGGCTGACTCTAACCATTCGTAGCTTTGTGACACCAGTTGTTTAAAAGCTTTGATGTCGTCGACAGAGTCGATGGTAGCGATTTCTTCACATAACGATTTTAATTTCACAACTCACCCAATGAATACTTCCGAACATTCTTAGTGAATTGATCCGATAGGATCAACCCGGCACTTTTTGCCGCCTAAGCAAGCGAATGCCGCCCTGAGGCGGCATTATTAACTAACTGTGGTGGTAAATCCTTTCGAGATCTTCGTCATCCCTAAGCGTCAGTACTTCAACGCCATCCTCAGTAACCAGCAGAGTATGTTCCCACTGCGCACTCAGGCTGCGGTCTTTGGTTACCACGGTCCACTGGTCCGGTAATATTTTTGAATAACGTTTTCCGGCATTCACCATGGGTTCGATAGTAAAGCACATGCCGGGAACCAGTTCGTCACCGGTACCGGGGCGGCCATAGTGAACGATTTGCGGTTCTTCGTGGAAGCCCGCGCCAATGCCATGTCCGCAGTACTCGCGGACAATTGAATAATTGTGCGCTTCCGCGTGTGTCTGGCATATATGGCCGATATCGCCCAGGCGCATGCCGGGTTTAACTTCCTTAATAGCCTTGTAAAGGCATTCCTGAGTCACTCTTACCAAACGGTCGGCCATAATGCTGGGCTTACCTACCATAAACATTTTTGACGTATCGCCATGGTAGCCGTCTTTTATTACGGTAACGTCAACATTAACAATGTCGCCATCCTTGAGCTTTTTATCAGCCGGGATACCGTGACAAATCACATGGTTTACTGACGTACAAATGGATTTTGGGAAGGGCGGGTGACCGTAATTAAGAGGTGCTGGAATCGCTTGTTGCTCATTAACAATATAGTCATGGCAAATGGTGTTAAGCTCATCGGTAGTCACGCCTTTTTTAACGTGTTCACCTAGCATCATTAGTACGTCTGCAGCCAGTTTACCGGCAACGCGCATTTTTTCGATTTCTTCAGCGGTTTTAATTATTGCAGCCACCTGAGTCCTCTTTAAATTAGACAGTAGAATAAATAACAGAAACGGGTGTTGCCGCAGTTCCATCATTTTCAAAAGGATGTATGTTAGCGAATACCGCTGCGCGTGTATAGCGCCTGTGGGTTTAGTACTGGCAAAAAACCTCAGTTTACCGGCCTGAAACCTAACTTTAACTTGATATGACAGGCGCTACATGGTATAAAGCGCGCGCTTTTTGAATTAACCCGAACATTTCTGTGGATTTTGGTTCACCGCAAATCACTTCAGTTACTTCAAAGAAGTACATTACTTATATTAAAACACACATACACTGTGACTGCGTATCGGGGTGTCTGCGTTGCTTTAGTGCGATAGCGGATCGATACAAAGGGTGTATGGAGGCCTAACCCCAATTGAGGAATTAAACATGGCAAACGTTTCTATGCGTGACATGCTGAAAGCCGGCGTGCATTTCGGTCACCAAACCCGTTACTGGAACCCTAAGATGAAACCTTACATCTTTGGTGCTCGTAACAAAGTTCATATCATCAATCTGGAAAAAACTGTTCCTTTATTCAACGAAGCTCTTAACTTCCTGTCTGGCGTTTCTGCCAAAAAAGGTAAAGTTCTGTTCGTTGGTACTAAGCGCGCAGCCGGTGATGCAGTAAAAGAAGCAGCACAGAAATGTGACCAATTCTATGTGAACAAGCGTTGGTTGGGCGGTATGCTGACTAACTGGAAAACTGTTCGTCAGTCAATCAAGCGTCTGAAAGACCTTGAGCAACAAAGCCAGGACGGTACTTTCGAAAAGCTGACCAAAAAAGAAGCGCTGATGCTTCAGCGTGAAATGGACAAGCTGGAAAGCAGCCTGGGTGGTATCAAAGACATGGGCGGTCTGCCTGACGTACTGTTCGTAATCGATGCCGATCACGAGCACATCGCGGTAACTGAAGCCCGTAACCTGGGTATCCCGGTTGTATCTGTTGTTGATACTAACTCAAACCCAGATGGTGTTGATTACATCATCCCTGGTAACGACGATGCAATTCGTGCCGTTCAACTGTACTTAAACGCTGCTGCTGATGCAGTTAGCGCAGGTCGCAACAGCAACCTGGAAGTACAAGCTGAAGACGAGTTTGTTGAAGCGGCCGAGTAATCTGCTTGCTTAATCTGAGGCTCGGTGGAGCCTCAGATTCGTTGTACCGATCGAATCTGATCGACGATAAAGAATTAATAAAGAGGGGCGTATGCCCCTTTTACTCTGAATTTAAATATTGCTGAGGAATTGAAAATGGCAGTGACTGCAGCACTCGTAAAAGAATTGCGTGAGCGCACTGGCGCCGGCATGCTGGATTGCAAAAAAGCGTTAGTTGAAACTGATGGTGACATCGAACTGGCCATCGAAAACATGCGTAAGTCTGGTCAGGCTAAAGCCGCTAAGAAAGCGGGCCGGATCGCCGCTGAAGGTGTCATCCTGACTAAAGTTGAAGCAGGCAAAGCAACCATGCTTGAAGTAAACTGTGAAACTGACTTCGTAGCACGTGATGAAGGCTTCCTGGCGTTTGGTAACAAACTGCTGGACGTTGCTTTCGAAAAAGGTCTGAACGACATCGAAGCGCTGAACGCGTCTGAAATCGAGGGCGGTGTGGCAAGCGACGTACGTGACGCACTGGTAGCTAAAATCGGTGAAAACATCTCTCCACGTCGTGTACTGACTGTTGAAGGTGACAACTTAGGTGCCTACGTGCACGGTGGCCGTATCGGCGTAGTTGCTATCTTAACGGGTGGTGAAGAAGACCTGGCAAAAGACGTAGCAATGCACGTTGCGGCTTCAAGCCCACAGTTTGTTAAGCCAGAGCAAGTACCAGCTGAAGTGGTTGAGAAAGAAAAAGCTATCCAAATCGAAATCGCGATGCAGTCTGGTAAGCCAGCAGAAATCGCTGAGAAGATGGTTGTTGGCCGCATGAAGAAATTCACCGGCGAAATCAGCCTGACTGGTCAGCCTTTCGTTAAAGATCCTTCTGTATCAGTGGGCGAATTACTGAAGTCTAACAGCGCTGACGTTGTTAACTTTGTTCGCTTTGAAGTAGGTGAAGGTATCGAGAAGAAGTCTGAAGACTTCGCTGCCGAAGTTGCCGCGCAAATGGCAG
>DDJQ01000055.1 GCA_002339125.1 Alteromonadaceae bacterium UBA2620 | reverse complement strand
GTGCTGTGATAACGGCCCCATTGATTACCCGCGGCGTCCTGCCAGACTGTCATTCCGGCCTCGCGCATCCATTGGGCGACTACATCATTCGCCTGACGATGCTGAGGGGTAAGGTAGCGACGGTCAACGATGCCGGGCGACTGCGTAATCGCACCGAGCTGATCGCAACGTAACATCACCTGGTTGGCCAGGCTGGCAAAATCCATCATAGTGATGAACCCGAAAAGCTATCCAGCGCGGCGTCAACACCACCACCAGCAGGCAGCTTGTGCCCGGCGCGGCGTAACACGGTTTCCAGCGACTGCAGGGTGTGCAGTACGGCATCTTTTCGCGCGTTGTAACCCATGGTGCCAATCCGCCAGATACGGCCTTTCAGCGGACCGAAGCTGGTACCAATTTCAATATTAAAATCCAGCAACAGTTGCTGGCGGATTTGCTCGCCATCCACGCCATCAGGAATTTCCACGCCCACTACGTTATGCATTTTGTGCGCGAGGTTACCAAAAGGCTCAAGGTTCAGCGCCTGTACACCGGCCAGCATGGCATCGCCGGCCTGTTTATGGCGGGCAATACTGTTATCAATGCCTTCCTCGATCAGATTAATGGCGCATTCCCGAGCACAAAACAGCATCGAAGCGGCTTCGGTGTGGTGATTCAGGCGTTCCTCACCCCAGTAGTCAAGCAGCATGGGAATATCAAAGTAGTTAGAGCGTATGCGACTGCCCGAGCCTGACTGGTGGGCAGATTCGCGAATACCGGCTTCAACGTGATGACGCTTGCGCACCAGTTCTACATAGCGATCGCTTAAGGTTATCGGTGCGCTACCAGAAGGGCCGCCTAAACATTTCTGCAGACCAACGGATACCGCATCGAGCTGCCATTCATCGGTTTTAAACGGGTTACCGCCAATGGATGCCGTGGCATCAGAGTAGAACAACACGTCGTAGCGTCGGCAAATCTCACCTAAGTGCTCCAGTGGCTGCAGCATGGTGGTGGAGGTATCGCCCTGAACTACCGCCAGCATTTTAGGCTGTACTTCGCGAATGGCTTTTTCGATTTGCTCAGGTTCAAATACCTCGCCCCAGGGCACTTCAATACTGTGTACTTCGGCACCGGCACGCTCGGCAATTTCACACAGCAGGTGGCCAAAGCGGCCAAAAATGGGCACCAGCACCTTATCGCCGGGCTCCAGTGCGGAGACCAGCACGGCTTCGATACCCGCGCGTGAAGTACCATCGACTAACAAAGTATGGTGATTGTTGGTCTCAAAGACCTGACGATACAACGCCATCACTTCATTCATGCAACTGGTCATAGCCGGGTCGTACTGGCCAACCAGCTGTTGTGACATGGCCGTTAACACCCGCGGATAGCAGTTTATCGGACCTGGGCCCATCAGCAGTCGGGGTGGCATGGTTAAGGGTTTCATTTTTTCTCCTAGAGCACGCTCTGAGCAAGCATTCTTACGCCGGTGATAAGCAGTACCACGGCAAACACTTTCTTGAGCTTTGCGGCATCCAGTTTGCTGGCCAGGCCAGCACCAACCGGTGCGAATAACACAGTAAGGGGGACAATGGCGGCAAAGCCAATCAGGTTAACCAGGCCGATGGTGCCATCGGGCGCATCGGCTGGCGCCTGACCAAAAATCAGCATGGTTACCGCTGCCGGCAGCGAGATGATCAGGCCAACCGCAGCGGCGGTGCCTACTGCACGGTGCGCCGGGTAATTACAAAAGGTCAGGGTAGGAACGGTAAGGGTACCACCACCAATGCCGACCATGGCGCTGAATAAGCCAATGCAAATGGCAATAATGCGCTGGCCAAGGGCACCAGGCAGGTCGTTAAACCAGGCGCTTTTGCTGCCGATAAACATGTTAATGGCAGACAAGCTGGCAATAACGCCAAACAGCAGGGTTAATACTTCACCGTTCACCTGGGTTACCGCGTAACTGCCAAGCAGTACGCCGAGCAATATAAACGGGCCCCAGCGTTTGAGCAGTTCGCTGTCGACGTTGCCTTTTTTACGGTGCGCGCGGATTGAGCTAACCGACGTAGGAATGATTGTTGCCAGTGAGGTCGCCGTGGCAATCAGCATGGCAGAGTCGGCCGACACGCCAAGGGCCTGAAACAAAAAGTACAGTACCGGCACAATAACAATACCGCCGCCTACGCCGAGCAGGCCAGCCAGAATACCGGCAAATACGCCGGTGGCCATCAGGGCCAGAATCGTTGGCAGTAACTCCATGATTGCATCCATTACTGTACTTCTCCTGTTGCGGTACAAGCTTGCGCGAAGGCTTTGCCATCGCTGCGCGGATCGGTGGCCGCTTCGGTGGTGTCATCTGTGTGCAATACCACTGCGCCGGCATGGCCCATGAGTTCATTGCAGGCATCAACCACCACCATATCGTGGCCGCGGGCCAGCAGATCTTCGCCAACGTATTCGTTAAGGTCGCGTTCTACTTTGAGGTTATGCGACTGATCGCCCCAGGTGCGACCCAGTAACCAGCGGCCAAGGGCAATGGA
Source organism: Alteromonadaceae bacterium UBA2620 (assembly GCA_002339125.1). Classification (GTDB taxonomy): domain Bacteria; phylum Pseudomonadota; class Gammaproteobacteria; order Enterobacterales; family Alteromonadaceae; genus Alteromonas. Next base: position 9,077 of record DDJQ01000055.1, on the reverse strand, counting down.
TTTATCCAGTGGCTGGTTGTGGTATACATAGCGGCTGAATAAGGCAGCCTGAGTTTGTGGCTGACCTTCACCGCCCATAGTGCCGTAGCTGATCCGGCGGCCATCATTAAGCTCAGCAAAGGCCGGGTTTAAGGTATGAAACGGTTTTAAGCCGGGCTTGAGTTGTTGTAAGTGGCCGGGCGTAAGGCTGAACGATGTACCACGGTTATTCCACACAATACCGGTTTGCGGGCTTACCACACCGCTGCCATACTCCCAGTAAAGGCTTTGGATATAGCTGACCATGCGGCCTTCGTTATCACAGGCCCCCATCCAGATGGTGTCACCCAATTTGGCTTCCTGCGGCCAGGGCAGGGCTTTGTCCAACTTAATGGCCGCGGCCATTTCATCGAGCGCTTTATCGGTCAGGAAACTGTCGAGTTCAACACTTAAACGGCCCGGATCGGTAAGGTATTCGTTGCGCTTGATAAAGGCTTGTTTGGTACATTCAATCAGCAGGTGAACCATATCGGCGTCGCTGCTGCCCTGGCTGACCACGCGGTCGTACAGAGCCAGAATAATTAGCGAGGCGATGCCCTGAGTAGGCGCCGGCAGGTTGTAAAGTTTGCCTTTCGAGGTTGAGACACTTAGCGGCGTAACGACGTTGGCCTGGTACTGGTTAAAATCGCTCAGACGAATCGGTGAGCCAGCGGCCTCAAGATCCGCTGCCAGTTCGCGGGCGATATCGCCATGATAGAAATCGTTCAGGCCGTTGTCGGCCAGCCGCTGTAAGGTATTAGCAAGCTTGGTGAGTTTAACAATTTTACCTTTTTTAAGGGCCTTACCTTTAATTAAAAACTGCGCAAAATGTTCGTCACCGGCTAACTCATCGAAGGTTTTGAAACTGGCGTCCGACATACTCTGGGTTACTTCGATGCCCCAGTTAGCCTGACTGATGGCGGTGGCCAGTAAGTCCTGCAGCGGCATTGAAGATTGCCAGTTGGCACTGATCTCCAGCGCTTTTTGCCAGCCAGCCACAGCACCGGCCATGGTTAACGCCGCTTTGCCGCCACGCGAGGGAATAGCATCGAGGCCCTGATAAAAATCGCTGTCGGCCAGACCGGCAGCGGTGCCGCAGGCGTCGATAGCTACCGGCGCTTTGCCCGGTTCACTGATTAGCCAGAAACCGTCACCACCAAGGCCGTTCATATGCGGGTATTCCACCGCAATGGAAGCCGCTGCGGCGACCATGGCTTCAATGGCGGTGCCGCCGCGTTGCAGGATATCGTTGCCGACTGTCGATGCAGCATAATGTGGCGCAGTAAAAGCAGTGTGTTGTTTTTTTGTCATGCTTTCTATTCTTATTCCGTAAGGGTACGAGCCAGAGCAAACAGGCTGGTTTCACTGCCCGCAGGGCCTATCAGTGATAAGCCACAGGGTGCGTCATTCAGACGAAATAACGGCAAATGCAGTTGTGGTAAACCCGCCAGTCCGGCTAAGGCAGTTAATGATAATAATTGTTTGCGGTAGTCAGTCAGTTCGGCCGCACTGGCGGTTAACCGTGGTGCACAACCCGGCGTAGTGGGCAGCACAATGGCGCGGTTATCGTTTAGCAGTGCAGCTAACAGCTGACGTACCTGTTGTTGTATAGGTGTTGCGTGCTTTACCTCAGCGTCGCTGATCTGCGCGCTTTGGTTAAGTCGCTCGGCAATATCCGGTGCAAATACCGGCTGCGTATTGGTGATCCACTCGCCGTGGGTTTGCCAAATCTCACGCCCCTGTAACACCCTGAATGCTTCAGCCAGCGGTAGCTGTTCCAGCTGACTGAAATCACCTGCCTGTCTGGCTATTGGCAGGGAAGCAAGCCATTGATTAGCGGCGCTTGCCTGCTCACTGTTATCCACCGCCTTTTGGTACACCACCAAAGACGTCAGAGCCGGGGTATCAGTCACCGGCGAGTCGAATAAACAGCTCATGCTACGTTCGAGCAGATCAAGGCTTTTTGTCATCACACCGATAGTATCGAAACCCGGGGCGAGGGCTACCAGGCCGTCGGTGCTGATACGACCGTGAGTAGGCCGCATGCCGTACAGAGCGTTATAACTGGCGGGTACGCGAATGGAGCCGCCGGTATCGGTGCCCAGGCCAATGTCGGCCAAACCGGCCGATACTGCTACGGCCGAGCCACTGGATGAACCGCCGGGCAGGCGCTCAGGCGTTAGTGGATTTTGCGGGGTACCGTAATGGATATTTTGCCCGTTTAAGCTGTAAGCCAGTTCGTCCGTAATGGTTTTGCCCGCGACTTCGGCACCTGCTGATACCAGTTTGGACACGGCGCTGGCAGTGGACTGGGCTAACGGGTGCGTTGCCAGCCAGTGCGGATTACCCGCTGTGGTGGCAGTACCTTCGATAGCAAACAGGTCTTTCACAGCCACGCGCAGGCCCGACAACGAATTAACGCTATCGTTATCTGCATTGGCAGCAGGTGTACTGGCTTTTTTAGCAGGCACCACAGTGGGCGCTGGTTGCCAGACAAATGGCGAACTAACGGTAAAATGATCCATGAAGTTTAATGTTACAGAAGGATACCTCTATGAAACAATCGTTTCACTCATAAGTCAAGTGAAACGTTTGTTAAATTGTTGTGTTTTTTGTTAACAGTGCAGGTGCGCCCCGGGGAGTAACCGGTCGGTAAGGGCATGGTGTTCGGGTTATCAGCGTTAAAAATACTGACCGCCTTGGCAATTTTACGTTCACTCTGTATCGTAAAGGTAATACTTTTCTTCGCGTGACTGTTTTTATGGTTCGTTCTCTGATCCCGATATCCGCGCTGTTGTTGTCTGATGCACTGTTACTGCTGGGTCATGGTTTACTGTTGACGCTATTGCCGGTGGCCGCCAATCAGCTCGGTTTTTCTGCCATTGAAGTCGCCTTAACCGGTTCGGCCTATTTTCTGGGGATTATCGGAGGTTGCCTGGCGACGCCTCATGTGCTCAAGCGGGTGGGGCATATCCGTGGGTTCGCGGTATTGGCCTGTGCTTATCTCATTTTCACCTTGCTGTTTGCCTGGTTACCGTCGTTTGTGTTGTGGCTGGCGCTGCGTTTTGCTCTGGGCGCTGGGGTGTCCGGGTTGTATATGATTATTGAGAGTTGGCTTAATGAACGCGCTGATGCAAGTAATCGTGGTACGATTTTGTCGTTTTACTCAATGCTTAACCTGTTGATGATTACCCTGGCTCAACAGTTGCTCCTCTTGGCGGATGCCAGTTATCCGTTACTCTTTAGCATCGCCGCAATCTTTGTTGCACTGTCGATTATACCGGTATCGCTAACGCTGTCGCTGGCGCCGGCGAAGGTCAACAGCGTAACAGTGAGCTTTAAGAAAGTCTGGCAGCATTCGCATATCGCCATGATTGGAGCAGTGATCCTGGGCCTGGTGACGGGGGCTTTTTGGTCGCTGGGGCCGGTGTTTGCCGCCGAAAGCAACTTCAGTAATGCGCAACTGGCCATGTTTATGTCGGCTAGCGTTCTCGGTGGCGCCTGTTTTCAGATCCCGGTAGGGCGTTTTTCTGACCGCTACGACCGGCGCATTATTTTAATTTACAACGCGCTGGCTGGCGGTTTGATTTCACTGGCTATAGTGCTGACATCTTACTGGTCAGGGTTTGCTGGCTGGCCGGCAGCAATACTGGCGTTTCTCTGGGGTGGTACCTGTATGACTTCCTATGCCATTTGTCTGGCTCACGTGAATGACAATGCCACGGCGAAGGATTTTCTGCCCATCGGTAGTGGAATGCTCATCACTTATGGCATCAGTTCTGCCATCGGTGGGCCGTTAGCCGCTTTTCTGATGGGGATTATGGGCGCCAAAGGACTGTATGCCTACATGACCTTCTTTTTATCATTATTTGCCGTTATCGTGATTGTTCGCCGTCGTAGCCACGTGTTACCTGATACCAGTGACTCGCATCCTTCTTTTCAGCCGTCGGCGGGTATTACCACGCCTGCGGCATTTGAGATTGATCCGCGCACCGAACATTTACCAGAGCATAATACGCCTGATGCCAGTGCGTCAGGTTGAAACCAGCTTTAGTCCTGGTTAATTGGCAGCGGTTGCCTGTTAGCCAGCGCGTTTGTGGCTGGCTGCCAGTAAGGTGCTTAACCAGAATAACCCCGTGGCCACGGCCAGTGATAACCAAACTGCATGATGCCTAAGCTCTTCGGTGCCGCCCATTGCCGACATCGTCATATAGCTCCACGGATACCAGACCCAGTATTCTGAACTGCCTATTTGGACAATCCCCATAGTGGCCATGACCGCGACCGAGAGCGGGACAATGATATTACCAAATCGCCAGCTCACTGCATGTTGGATGATCAGTACGGGCAGGGAAGTCAGCATCAGGGCTGGCATCGCGTTGAGTAATACCATGCCGTATTCCGTTTCCCCTGGCGCTCCCAACGCGGTCATCAGTAAGGTGGCAAGCAAACCACTCAACCATAGCCACAGCAGGGCTGATGCGGTTAACAGCACGCCAAGGAGCAGTTTGGCAATATAGAGTGAGTAGAGGTTGACCGGTAGTGCCAGCATCAGGCGCCAGCCGTGATTTTTGTGCTCATTACCATTAATGGCGCCGGTGATGAGCGCAATAAACATCGGCAGCATAAAGTAGCTCCATAACGCCATGACACCCATCCACCAACGTTGCCAGGCCTGGGCGTCAAAGCCTGCCAGGTTCTGTGATTTAACGGCTAATCCGGTGGAAAACAGCACCACCAGAAAAGGCAGGGCAAATACCATCAACAGCGTTGATGTGCGCTTGAGCTTGAGACACTCAACTGCCAGCAGCCGGCTCAGGCCAGGAAATGGATTAATCGGTATGTTCATTGGTAAACCATTGCTCTAACGAGGTTTTACTTTGGTAAGACTGAAATAATTCAATGCCTTCATTCACCAACAGGGCATGTAGCCGCGGTTGCTCATCACGGGGCAGCCCCTCGACCCGTAACGCGTTGGGGTTAGTCATTGTGCTCTGAAAGCCGTGTTGTAAAAGTACCGTATGAGCAGCGTTAGCGTCGCCCACTTCCAGTGTCATATTGAACTGTTGCGCGGCTTTCCAGCTTGGGATATCCGATTCAAAACGAATGCGGCCATCCTTTAATACCGCAAAGCGAGTGGCCATTTTTTCCACTTCATCGAGGTTATGCGTAGAGAAAAATACCGTGGTGCCGGTGCTGGCCGGTAGTTCACTGAGCAACTGACGGATATCGCGAATACCGCTGGGGTCGAGGCCGTTGGTAGGTTCATCGAGGATCAGTAATTTGGGATCGCCTAATAAGGTGTGAGCAATGGCCAGCCGCTGTTTCATGCCTAAGGAGAACTGGCCGATATGTCGTTTGGCGGCACCGGTTAAGGAGACCACCGCTAATACCCGGTCTATCTCACTGACCGGCAGGCCTTTAATTCTGCAGCCAATGGATAAAAACTCAGCGGCGGTAAGGTTGGGGTAAAGGCTGGGCGCATCTATCAGCCCGCCCAGGCGGTGTAACAGGCGGTAGTCTGGCACAAATCGAGCAGTACGAGACAGCAAAGACCGGCGCTTTGTATACAGGCTGTTACCGCAAATAGTTACACTGCCAGCATCCGGTGCTTCCAGACCTGTGAGTACTCTGATGGTGGTGGATTTACCTTCGCCGTTATTGCCTAAAAACGCGAAAACACTGCCATAGGGGACAGCCAGGTTAAGCTGACTTAATACCTGTTTACCTGCATAGGTTTTGCTGATCTGATTAAGCGCCAACGCGTTTTCACTGGGTTGACTGAGCATCCGTATTGCGTCCTTTTCACTTAGTTCCTGTAAGTAGTGGGTATTTTACGCTGGCGGCTGGGTTCGCCAAGCCTTTGATTGTTTCAGAATATGAATTACTGTGGCTTATTCCGGATCAAGCTCACCCATCTGAGCATAGAGCTGACTGATGGTCGACACCCGGTGATCGCCTTCCTCTCCCAGCAAGGTGTAGGCCTGGTTACAGATTACTGATACCAGACTCATGGGGGCGGCATAACTATCAAAGGCGAACTGGTTGCCCAACTGACACACCAGGGTATGGCCGACGCGGTCCTGATAAACCTGACCGGTGGGATCGGTAAGCAAAATGGTGCGCTGCGCCGGTAAGGCTTCAATCATACGGGCAAAAATACGTGGGCGACGGCGAAAGCCAAATACCACAATAACTTCGTCGTCGGCCAGATCCATTAAATCTTCACTCAGGCTCTGCCCCGGCTGAGGTAATAACCGAACATTGGGCCTGATCTGCTTGAGTTGCTGGCGGCAGTGCAGGGCCACCGGATAACTGTTGCGATAGCCAATAAGCGTGATCCGCGGCGCCTTGGCCAGAATGGCGGCAATTTGGTTAATTTCTTCGCCCGGAATCGACTCCAGGGTACGTTGCAGGTTGCCAAGTTCGGCAGCGATATAATCATGCTGGGTGAGCGTTTGTTTAACCGGAATACCGGCGTCACGCTGCAGCACTACGTCCTGTTTGGCATCCTGATGGGATGCATAGCCGAGTTGACGAAACAGCCTGCTAACGGTGGCTTTGGAGGTATTGGTTTTGGCCGCAATTTCGGCGGTGGAGTCGCTGATTATGGTCAGCGGAAACTGTTGCAGGTAATTGGCGATAGCCCGCGCTGAGGGCGACAAGTCGGTATACTTGTCACGAATTCGCGCTAAAACACCATTATTATCAGCCACTTCAAAGTCCAGCTATTACGTATATTTCATAATTAGTGTAGCCGACTAAGCGCCAAAGGGGTATCTGTTTTTCCAGGCACAAAAAAAGAGCGCCAGTTGGCGCTCTTTATATTATCGGTTAGATGTTAAGCATGAGACAGTTTAGAGCTGCCATCATGCTTCGGCGACTTTTTTCCACTATCCTCGATAATCGACACTGCCGACTCCAGAGCTTCAAGTAAGGTAGGGTAGGTGAGAATTTCCGCAGAGGAGGCATTCACATTACCCAGCACTTCTTTAATTTTATCAGAAGCGCCGCATACCATCAGTTGTCGGCCGGAACTCTTGGCATCTGATGTTACGGTCTCTACGGCCATGGAAGCCGATACATCCATGGTGGGCACCCTGGAGAAGTCCAGAATGAGTACCCGGGAGCCAGGCTTAACCCACTCACGCACGTGGTGACCTAAATCAGCCGCCGCACCAAAGCTTAGCGGGCCGCCAAAACTAAAGATACTGACTTTGCCTTTGGCTTTTTCAAGCAGCGCATTTTCTTTAGGATCGTTGAGCGTATCCGGGATTTTCTTCAGTTCTTCAATTTGCAGCTGGGCAATCTGACGAACGTAAGCCAATGCAGCTAATACTACACCAACGCCTACGGCTGTGATCAGGTCAACAAATACGGTTAAACCCAGTACCAGCAGCATTAAAGCAAAGTCCCAGCGCGGACCGCTGTGAGCACGTTTCAGGTAGCTCCAGTCCACAATATCCAGGCCCACTTTTACCAGAATACCGGCAAGTACGGCATGGGGAATAGCACTGGCCAGCGGGCTCAGGCCAAGCACAACAGCCAGTAGTACCAGCGCATGAACCATACCTGATAAGCGTTCTTTACCGCCGCTTCGAATGTTAACCACGGTACGCATGGTGGCGCCGGCACCGGCAATACCACCAATCAGACCTGCTACCGTGTTACCAATACCCTGACCAATCAGTTCCTTGGAACTATCGTGACGGGTACGGGTCATGTTATCAGCAACCAGTGACGTTAACAGGCTGTCGATAGCGCCCAGAATGGCCAGAATAAACGCCGCCTCGAGTACTAATAACAGCGTAGAGCTTTCAAAAGTAGGCAGATGCAGGCTAGGTAATCCAGTAGGAATATCCCCCAGAATTGGTACAGAGATAAACAAGCTTACTATAGTACCAATTATCAGCGCAGCGAGTGCGCCCGGTACGTATTTCCCCAGACTGGGCGGCCATTTGTAGGCGACTACAAGAGTTCCGAGTCCCAGTGCCAGGGTGGCAAAATTGATATCTGCCAGGGCAGTAGGAATATAACTTAACGCGCCGATTGTGCCACCGGGAGGTTCATGGCCAAGCAGGCGGCCAATTTGCAGGATGATTATGATGGCGCCAATACCCGACATAAAGCCGGAGATTACCGGGTAGGGCACCAGGCGGATATAGTTACCTATGCCCAGGAAACCAAATAAAATCTGGAATAAACCCGCCAGTAAAACGGCCGTAAAAATGAGCTCTACGTCGCCTGATAAACTGGCAAATAAACCGGCCAGTACCACCACCATTGGCCCGGTCGGGCCGGAGATTTGCGATGGCGTACCACCGAACAGTGCCGCAAAAAAGCCCACTGCAATGGCGCCATACATACCTGCCATCGGACCAACACCGGACGCAACGCCCAGCGCCAGTGCCAGCGGCAGCGCAACTACGCCGGCGGTAATACCGCCGGTAATATCGCCACGAACATTAGCAAATAAGTTCTTCATGACTTTTCCTTAACAGTTGTTAGGTTTACTTGTGTTTAGAAACCAGCTCGGCGGTATATTTTTCGTCCATGGGGCCGAACTTACCGGTTTCTTCCTGATAACAGGTGACTTCTGCAGTTTCAATGTTGTAAAACCAGCCATGCAGTTTTACCTGTCCGGTGGCTAGTTTTGCTGCGACCGCCGGGTGTGTTTTGATGTGTTGTAACTGTTGTACTACATTTTCTTCGGTGACTAACTGTAAATGATCTTCTGCATTCAGTTCATCACAGCCGCATTTCTCTTTTACTACTTCAGTCGCTACCCGGCAGTGACCCAGCCATTCTTTCACATGGGGCAGGCTGGACAACGCTTCTGTGTTAATCGCTCCTTTCATTGCGCCGCAGTCTGAGTGACCACAAATTACGATGTGAGTAACTCCAAGTGCTGCAACCGCAAACTCAACAGAGGCAGTCATGCCGCCAGTTTCGTTACTATGGGGCGGGATAACGTTGCCGGCATTACGGCAGATAAATAAATCACCCGGTTCAGTTTGAGTGACCAGATTAGGGTCGATACGTGAATCAGAACAGGTAAT
>DDJQ01000085.1 GCA_002339125.1 Alteromonadaceae bacterium UBA2620 | reverse complement strand
AAGGGAGCTGTTAACAGCTCCCTTTTTTGATTGATTACCCGTAAACCGGCTAAGCATAATTTTGCTGAACGGCCTTTTTAATCAAATAAAACTGACACCAGACCATTACCGGCATGGCTACAAAGCTGTATATCAGCCACACATAGGCTGCTGACTGTTGTTCGGCAAAAAGTAGCGCAATCAACGCATAGGACAGCCAGTAAACCAGCTGTATTTTAAGGCACACCGGTAAGCTCAGAACCACAAGAGTATCGAGTACACCGGCTTTCTTATAACCAGAGCACGCCTTATAAACGCTCATAGCCCCCACATGAAAAACCGCCAGTGTTGCAACATAGGAAGCAAAGGTCACAATATTCAGATAATAGGAATAGCCCAGAAAATACATCGGTAACACCGTGGCGGCTATCTGCAGATAAAAACAGGCAATATAGTACTGAGCCTTTTGTTGCTGACTCAGTGCTTCACTGGCTAAGTCTGCGGCCAGTTGGTTAGTGTTCCAGATATTCATTGTTAGTTAATTCCGTTTATCGCCGATTAATAATGGCTACACAGTAGTCCCTGCTTACTCGTGAACAATAGTAGAGAACCCACCGTAGATAAGGCGTTTGCCATCAAATGGCATGGGGTTATTGGGGTCGGGTTGCATTCTGGGATCATCCATAAGCGTCTTCCAGCCCTCATTCCGAGCTTCTTTGGACGGCCACACCGCCCACGAAAACACCACCACTTCTCCCTCTTTACATTGCACTGCCTTGTAAAACGAGGTGACTTCGCCCTCGGGAACATCATCTCCCCAATTCTCATAAATCTCGATGACCCCGTGTTCCTTAAAAACGCTCGCGGCGATTTTAGCTTGCTCGATATATTTGTCTTTATTCTCTGCTAAAACCGGGATTACGTAGCCATCTACATAAGTCATGGTGGTTTCCTTTATTCTGATCTGTCAACAAAGCCCCCCAGGGAGCCGCTCAAACACCGGTTAAATTGAGGCTATCACAGCTATAAGGCTAAACAGTAGTTAATCTTTAAAAGCCGAAACACCCCAGTAGCTGTTTGATTTTTGGAGTTGCGTTAGCCCATAGCGACGAAGGTGTTTTCTTATGTGGAGAATCAGATAGCCGTGTGAAAACAGGATGATTTTATCGTGTTGTTGCGCTAAAGCAATCAGCTCTCTTGCGGCCAGCTGTGCGCGTTTTCTGGCCTGAGCATAAGACTCAAAACGCCCATTTTTACCCAGCGTCCATAACGCTCGGTTAAGATAAACCCAGCTCCATGCCCTGATGGTAAAAGGCAGTTTATAGCGAGGTATGTCCATCTCACGAAATAGCCTGGACTGGTAATGAGGCGGACTACCGGAAAATATTGAGCAACTATGCACGGCTCTTGGCAGATCGCTCGAAACAAGATAGTGCTCGTTATATTTCGCCTGACTAAACTTACAGGGCAGACTCTGATCTGAAACCAATGAATGATTATAGTTTTTCACCCAGTTGGCAAATCCCGCAGCATTCAGCAGCGCGTTACCGGCTTTTTGCGGTCGGCCATGACGCACTAAAATAATTTCCATTACTTGCTGAAAGTCCCTTATCAGTTAATGACTACCTAACCACATGAAGTGTTAAACACCAGAGTTTAGTGTTTGTTGTCCAGGCGACGCTGTTGGTTTTGCTGCTGCACTATTTTAGAGACTTTTGCTTTTTCCCATTTGGCACCAAAGGGCTCAAAAACATAAATCGCCAGGCCCGCAACTAGCGTAGCAAACGATAAGAAGACCACAATCAATGGACCGGTATTCTCCCCACCGTTATAGTTTGGCAGCAAAAACAATACAAATACTGTGACTAAAAAAGCCGTGAAAGCATAAAAATACCTGATCGCTTTTACCTTTGCCTTGGCTTGTTCATGCATTTCTTTGCCGTGTTCAGAGCACAAACTTTCTTCATCCCCTGACTGATTATCCTGCTCAATCACGGACTTGAGCTCATCCACAGAGATTTCAAATACGGATGCCAGCGATTTGAGCGTTTCCAAACCAGCGCCCTCGCCTTTTTCGACCCGTTGGATTGTGCGAACGTTTAAATTGCTTAATTGCGCCAGTTGTTCCTGCGACCAGTGCCGGGTGAGTCTTAATGATTTCACAGATATTCTCTTTATTGTTGTGAATGCCGTAACACTATACACCACCGGGGCTTAGTGGGTAACGACAACCAGCCGACAGTTACCCGACAGCGACTAAAAACACTCGGTAACAATAACTTTATGACTTACCGACACAGTTTTCTTTGCCACGTAACACCGTTAAAAACAAACCACCCCGAACCCGGTTTAACAGAGTAAAAAACGGGTATCCTAATGCTGCGAATACTATAAAAAGAAGGGGCATAGCCAGCAAGGCGACGAAAAACGCACCAGGTGCAGGCGCTTCAATACCTAACAATAGGAACAGTGTATAAAAACAGCAAAAAAATAGATCGAGAGATATCGCAAACACCGCAAATATCTTCACTATAGAGGGAAAGCTTAACTGCACGCGGTTATGTTGTTTCAACTGGTGACAACTCACAACGCCTGTTTTCACTCCCTGTTTAACCGCGGCTATACTGTCGTTTTTGTTTTATTTAACGCGCTAAATATCTTATCGATGATCAGGTAAACAATTACTAAAACCATCAGCTTAGTGAAATAGTGAAACAAATCGGTTAATGAGGATATTGTAAATATGGAAATATCAAAAAAAGCGGATCCCATTAATCCGGCGAGCTTTTCTATCATCACCATGACTATCAGGAAAGTAAACAATACTTTCATGAAGTAATAATCCTTATCATTCCGTTTGAGTCGTATAGCTAATCACGACTGTATCCTGTTTTAAACTGCCCCAGGGGACTGATTGTCAATTACCGCTTGATTAGCTCGGCGAAACTGAATCAAAAAAACTCAAATACAATAATAATGTTACCGCCAGAATAAACGACGATAGCAAAGAAACCCCAATGGGTATAACAATTACCTGCCAGAGTTTGAGAACAAGAAATTTTCTTAACACAAAGCTGAATAACACTATCGACAGGATCGTGCCGGCGGGCTCTACCAGGCCCGAATAGTAAATCAACAAGCTCGCAATAACCTGTACTGTCAGAAAAGCGCAGGTAAGCATCAGGCTCCGTTTATTTAGCTGCTCAGTGACCTTTAGTAATCTAAGGGTAATTCGAAAACCCGTAAAATTGCCGGCAAAGTTGGCGACTATAAATAATAATGGAAACAAGCAATTGTCCTGTTGTTGCTATGGAAAAACCGGTGCTAAACCAATGAGAGCTGATGATTCAGGCTCTGAACAGTGATCAGACATCTACTTTATATTGTAAATCCGCCGCTTCGTCACCGGTCATACCACGAAATCCCCATTGATATTTTTCCTGCTCCTTGATGGTGATTTCAATATCGACAGGCGAAATACCCACAGTAGAGGAAATGGTCTTAAATAACGCTTTGATCAGCGCCTTTTGTGTTTCTGGCGTTCTGCCCTTCATCATATTAATTTCGATGACGGTATATGCCTCTGTTCTGCCACCCGGATAGAAAAAATCACTTTCATCAAGCGGTACAATTCGATGTGCCCGTTTTTTTTCAGGCATACCCAGAACCGATTGCATGCAGGCGTGGATAGCCTCAGACAATTCGCGCTTTATCGGGTTGAGATGTTTGTTAATTCCGTAAATAACTACCATTACCTGTCCTTAGTGGCTAACTGACACTTTGCCCGGTGACCCAGGTTAACTATTGATGGTTAACTATTCGTCATCTCAAATCGGTGGCAGGGATAGCTTTAATCTGTCCCACCTGCACTGCTTTTGCCGAGAAATATTAAGCACTGACAAAACCAAAACAAGCAAGCGAGTATTAAAATCAGAGCGCCAAAGAGATTAAAAACAAACAAGCACACCAAGGCTCCCGATACCACATAGCCATGGGTAAGATATCGAAACTGCCTGAACGTCTTGAAGCATGCCTTAGTCTCGTCATGCATAAACACCAGAAGATAAAATGTAGCAGAGAAGATAGCTGCACTTAAATACTGATTACCAAACGCATCGTAGCTCCAGATAATGGCTAACAATGGCATTAAGCCGATCCCAAGAAAACTTCTTAAGTGAGGCAACACGGACTTAAAGCCAATAGCCAGATGCGCATTCTGTGTTTTTTCAGACGCAGTCCATTTAGCCAGAGCAAAAGGCAAAAACAAGAAGAAAGCGATAATGCCCAACGGTATTAATACAATTTCCACGGTTATTTTCTAATCTGTAAACGCTTGTTCAGAAGTAAAACCATCTGTTTACTGCTTTTCATCCCGGATCATATCGTTTGCCACTTCTAACATAATAAGCACCTCGCACGGAGAATACTGTTCGAGTAAGGATACCGAACGATAGTTTACCCATTCAGAGATTGGATCAAATTCATTTTTCTTTTTGAAGGTCAGTTCTTTTAACTGCACCAGGCATACGCCCTGCATTTTTGCCCCTTCTACCACGTTCGGCTTAAGTGCAATCTGTTCATACTCTTTCGCCACCATGTCATATCTGCTGGTTGCTGAAAAAGACGAAAAAGAAATTAATGTAAGCGTTAGCGCGAGCAGAATTTTATTCATTTTTTAAACCTTAAAATAGATAACGTCATGGGTTACAAAACTGGCAACGTGTAGTCATATCATGTCACGCGAACTATATTGAGATTCTCGCTGCCAGTTGGTGCTTCAGAGTATCGGGTGACCTGGTGAAATACCGCTTCTGTATCAAATTTAGCTCTTTGCGGCTGTTCAACGCGACGTTGAGCAATTTGAGCTAAACACTGTTCATCAGAAACATCTAAATACCAGAGTTCGTGTTTACTGTGCGTCTCAGTACACAGCGATGTGAACCAGGCTCTTTGTTTTACAGTGTTGGCAGGAAAATCCATCACAACATTCACGCCGATGTTAAGTAAGCCCTGTACATGGCTTTTAATAAACGGCCGGATAAGTGCTGAATATTTGATGTAATCGTCAAAGGTTTGGATCAGCCCAGGGTAATGCGCTGTGAGCCAATCATCTTCTGCAATCACCAGCGCGTTATTGTCTTGCGCAACAAGTCCGGAACGGGTGGATTTACCCGCGCCCATTTTGCCGCAGAAAAAGAATAGCTTGCCCGGATTACTCATGTTTTCTCCATCAGTTGCCAGCGGCTGAGCGCCTTATCAATCCTTAATCAAAGAAGCTTTGCCGCCGCCTCAGACATCCGTTTATACTCATGGCCAACATCAGGCACAACCTGTATCTGCCAGTTAAAATTAAAGCCGTTATCCTCTGCTACGGTTTTAGACGCTGCAAAAAAGTTTGAGCCCCGCTCCAATCGATTAGACCCCTGCTCCATAGCCATTTCGGTTTGGTCCAGCCGCCCTTGTTGGGCATTGTTATCCAGCTCACCAAGCAGTACCACCAGATGTTTAGCAAAAGACCCCTGCAGATTATAATTAACGTCACCCAGTCCGTAAGGGTAAGCCACCATTTCATCCATAAACGAATACGTGCCGGCGTTGGCTGCTATGGCTTTTTTAATACGGGATTTCGGCTTCATTGCCACCATGCGCTGAACAAACTGACCGCCGGCCGAATGCCCGAAGATATGGTAACCATCAAGAGAAAGCCCGTTTACGTTATTCACATGGTCAAAAATATTTTCCACCACGGTAAAAGCCCACTCACTTTCGGGATTTTGCCACCCAAAATAACTCTCTAAATTACCTTCCTGATAGTCATTCGTAATGACCCGATAGAACTTACTGGCAAATTCGGGAGCAACCAGCATTATTCCTTTTTGCTCGGCAAGCTCTGTCCATGCATCAAGATAATCCTCCGCATTTCTGCCCATGCCATGCATAACAAAGAGTACCGGATCTGCAGGGGTCCACTTTGCTGGTTTGTATGTCCAGACTCTGATGGTTTTACGATCGGTATGTTGATAGGCGTTAATGACAAAGCTGTCTTTACCTGTGGCAAAAGGTTTTGCTTCGGTTCTTTCAGGTCCGGTGGGAAGGATGTACAGATACAGGTAGCCAACGGCCACAATAACAACGGTAATCAAAAGTACAGACGACACCAGCCATTTGAAGACTCTCACTTAAAACTCCTTTGAAAAATACACTCCCTGACCTGCTATGAAAATGGCATGACATCATCACGCTATGAAGCGCGCAATAAAATTTAAGACTCTCAGGTGCCTCGCCGCAGGCAGAACGTTCAGCCTCTGTAGTAATAAAGACAGGCTGAGTAACATGAATATTTCAACAGACTATATCAACTTTTTATTGTGCTGGGTGAAGACCACAAGAATTCTTACAAAATGTTGTTATGTAGAGGTTTATTGATACCCTCTGGAAGATAGTGGCGATGGTTTAGAGCGGTTGCCAGGAAAATGAAGCAACCACAGTTTATTTAAAAATTTGGTAATGACGTTCTACATTCACGGTAACCTTGCCCCAGTCAGAATCTCTTACCCTTTGCTGATGTTGCTCAAAAGCGCTTTGAATCGTGAACTCTTCATAAACATCAAAACGAAGCGGATCCTTTTTATTTTCAACAACTTTAAAGGTAATGCAGCCAGGCTCATCCAGCGTTAGCTGTTTATGCTTTACCAACGCCTGCTTTACCACTTCAAGCTCTGACGCAGGCACTAAAATAAACCCCTTTAATATAACTTTTGATATAAAATCCCTGTGAAGCAAACGTTGTAGTGAGCTTAACTACCGTTATGAATGAGCCGAAGCATCGCTCGGAATGTTGCTTTTCTTAGTTATATACTCCGAAATTAAATCCGCTAAAACGGGTCGGTATTTTTCGGCACATCCAGCAAGGTATTGGCGCTGCCACATACCGAACATCTCTGTCTGATGGTTACCCTGTAGTTGAGCAAATAACTGCAAGCATGCAGAAACTTTCTCAGTGACTTTATTAAAAACACGATAAAAAGCGCGAACTCTACGCCAAACTCTAACAAAAACCTGAATTGGCCAAACTCAAAAAAGGCCATGAAGATTGAATAAAAAAGACTTCCCACAACAATGCTAATTGCACAAATGGCAAACAGGTAAAACGCTAGCAGAATAGTCAGCCCAAACATGTCCAGCAAACTGACCGAATCTGAAAACTTCCCGTTTTTATATTTACCACAGCATTTTAATCTCATCGTTAAACCGGCATTATCAGAACAGTTGTGCCTTCAGGGCCTTCTTACGCACCGCTACGTTTTTCACCTGATTTACCAAACAAGTAAACACATAGCAAGAGTGGCAAATTATTAGCGATGCCTTGTGATATGGAAAAGCCATAATCGTTACCCGACACTTCATGCTGCAATAATCCAGACACTAAAAACACCAAATACGGAACCGCTATTAAATAATAATCAATAGTTTTTATGAATATTTTTAAGAGCCATGCATACATGCCGAAGCAGATTGCCATCGGTATACCGACGGTAGCTAAGGTTACGAGAAATAAGGCAAAGGTTGGAGAAAACATATACATGGGCCTGAGAACTGACTCCGGAACATAAATAGCTGCACCAACCCCATGAAGCAACATTGCCAGATAAATGAAAACACACCCGGCAATTAGGGTAATAAAGCCATGAAGTGTTATTTTAAAATTATGAGTCATATCCATTCCAATTACGTTCTTTACTCATAGCAACACTCTTTTACCTGATGGTTGAAGCTACCGCCGCTATCCAGGCACTTATCAATTGCTATTTGTTGGACCAAGGTGTCATAGATTAGGACTGCCGAAACTATAACGATTACCCAAAATAACAAACCAACAATGAGCACAATGAAACCATCTGGATCTATGTCTTCATTAAATTTGCGGCAGATAAGATAACCCATTCCTTTGCATAGAAATTCGATCAACACTTCGGTGATGAGTCGCCCGATAAATCTGGCCACTACCTCTATTAAGTCTGCAACTCCCTCTAGTGCCACTAAGTTACCAACCCTTTTAATCTCGCTAAACCGATGAAAGCCCGTTACCCTTTATCCAAATCAGAACATCAACCTAACTCAAAGAACTGGTTTCTTTTAGCCCGATTTGCCTGATTTCTTTTGTTGATTAGTCCGGTTCAAGAACAAATGACTCTCCGGCAGGCTGATAGAGTGAAGGCTTATTAATGGGCTGTACCTTAAACTGATGGCGTATTTTTGGTATTAATAAATCTTCAAGCGCCTGTGGCTCAGTAGTTTCTGCATCCAGCCACCGCTGCAAGCTGTTATCTTTAAGCGATAACATTAATGGCGTAGACTTTTGATGCACATCCATTAATTTTTCGTGTGGCGGTAAGGTAACAACCGAGCACGAGGTTTCTACAAACTCGTTACCGTGACTGTCATGACCGTGCCATTCACGATACAGGCCACCCATGGCAAGCTGTGCATCAGGTTCGGCAATCATATCGTGGTAGGTCATTTTACTGCCGATTTTTTGCGACTCACCAAAACCAGCGACCGGAATAACACAACGATGCTGTCGAAAGGAGTGATATCCCGCGCTACGAGGCACATTGAGCTTGTCATAACGGGTATTGAAAGAAGTATAACGTGACGGCTTAAAATGCATAATACCGGTGCTGTGTTCCGGCTCCAGCAGCAACCACCAGATGGCATTTCGCGCTACCCTTTTTCCCTGTTGTTCGAGCACAATGGTTACTCTTTCAGTGGCGCGTACAAAACGGCTGAATCGCATACCCTCTTCCGGCCAGAAGCTAATTTCCAGCTGGTCGCACAATTGCCTGACACCCGGGCTATCGGTAACGTTTAACCGGCCACACACAATACCACTCCTAATAATAATGGCGTTGCCAGGGTCATCATTACATTCTGACCCATTGCCGCCACAAAGCCTTTATCGGGCTGTTCAAACTGTTTGGCTTGTTGATAGATTCGCCAGCCTGGCAGCATAGGTAATAAGCAAACAAGGCTGTACCAGGGCAGACTAAAAACTACAACGGTTAATATAACTACCAGAATGGTGAGCAGCCACTGAGCTAAGTAAAGCCTGGCAGAAAATGCATAACCGTATTCAATCAGCACATGGTTGCGGCCATGCTCTGCGTCACTGGCAGCATCCGGAAATTGATTGAGTAACAACAGATTGTTAGTTAGCAGTGTGGGGATCAACGCCAACAGCAGCATAGTTAAATTATGTGAGCCGCTAACCGCCACGTAACTGCCATAAGACATCAGCACACCAAACCCCAAACCTGGTGCCACCAGACACAGCCAGGGATAGCGATTAAGCACCGGCGTATAGCTCACCATAATCACAACACCCAGTACGCCCATGGCAAATAATGACCTCCAGGCTTCGGGCGAGTGGCGCAGCACCATAATGCCCGACACAATGGTGAGCAGCACAAAAGCAATCCCGATGTATTTAACCAGCCCGGCTACGGAAGGTTGGTTTACCAGAGCCCCGCTACCGCCGCTGAAGGGCGTGCGGTTAGTAGCAAAGTCCAGTTTGCTGGTGCAATCCACATATTCGTTCAGCATATTCACGGCGATGTGAGCACACAGGCCACAAACGACGATTAAACTAAATAAAAACCAGGAACCGTCTATATTTAAAAAGTTAACAAAGCCAAAGCTGAGTGTCAGACAACTCACTACCAGCAATAAAAACGGGGGACGCATGGTTTTAACAACGGTAGATAGAACGCTCATTCCCTGCTCCTGTGCAGTCGATTGGTTAATGATCTGCTTCTATGATAAATAACGATAGTTGCGCTAAACTTAAGGTATGTCGAGCTGATGGCATTTTGATGGATACTCTCCTTTCAACCAGTATCGAGTTAAACAAAGTCAATATCTTACTGACTCTGCTGTTCAGTATTGGCTGGATAGTTATTGCCAAACCATTGCAGTTGTACCACAACAGCAGTATCCGATTTGCCCTGGCCAACCTGCTATTTGCGCTGGCACTGTTACTCGACTTTCGTCATCCCGACAATCCCACACTTTTTTTGTGGGTGATTGCCGATATCATATTACTGATTTCATTTATTATCTATAACCTTGCACTTCGACACCTGTTTCGATTAACCATAGATCCTAAATGGTTTAGCTCGATGATTATTCTGGTGAGTGTGGCGTATGTCCTGTTTTTAGCAGGCTGGATAAGGCCTGAAACGGTGGCCGTACTGAGTTTAGTTATGGTTATTGTGGTGATGCTGGCTACCCTCAAAATGAAATTTAACGCTCTGCATGCGGCGTTTTCTGCCAGTATTGCCAGCATTTTATGTCTCGCAGACGCGCTGATCATCACAATGGTGATCAGTAAGCTTACATTTTGGTTATTTGCGGTACCCATGCCGCAAAACAGTTTATTCTTTTCGCCTTACAATCCGTCGCTGATGTTATGGATGCAGGTTGTACTGATTATCCTGATCAATACCACGGCTGTGGGCACTACAATCTCGCGGTTAATCGTTCGCATGAAATACCTGGCCGAGCACGATCAGCTTACCGGATTACTCAATCGCCGGGCATTTCAGTCACAACTGGAATATCAGTTCTCGCTTTTTCAGCGTTATCAACGGCCCTTCAGTATTCTGATGCTCGACATCGACTATTTTAAACTGATTAACGATACCTTTGGGCACAGTGCTGGCGACAAAGCCATTGTGCATACCGCCAGACAGCTTAAGCAGCAAGTCAGGCAATCCGATTTGG
>DDJQ01000134.1:565-39233 GCA_002339125.1 Alteromonadaceae bacterium UBA2620 | reverse complement strand
CGCCTGTACAGCGCCCTGTCGAAATTAAAGCTGGATTTGGAGGTAGAACATGGTTAATCAATCCCCTGAATATCTGTTTGGTCAGTGGCTCGATAATGCCCTGACAGAAGATGAACGCAATGCCTTTGAAGACCTGTGCGTGAGCGATGCAGACTTTGCAGCCCGGGTTGCCACAGCCACGCAATTGAATGTGGCTGCCGAGCAGTTCTGCCCGCCACCCATGCCCGCCTGGGATAAAAACGCCACCTTTATTGCCCCGGACAAACCTAAGTGGTGGCAGTGGCAGGGCTTACCCGCCGTATCCATGGCGATGTCAGCCGCGGCTATGGTGATGGTGCTAAGTGGCTTTTCAGTTCAGGTACAGGAAGGCCGGGTGACCCTGGGCTTTGCTCAGAGTGCACCGGCTGGCCCCAGTGAAGCCGAAGTGGCCGCCTTGGTAGCCGATCGCATTAACGATTACCAGCAGGCCAACCAGGCGATGTTTACCCAGTATGTCAACGCGCTGCAGCAACAGCAACAAGACAGCAGCGCCCAGCTTGCGCAGTACTTGCTAAAGTCGAGCCGCCAGGAACGTCGTGAAGACTTTGCTGAACTGGTGCAGTTTATTAATCAGCAGCGCGACGACGATCAGCGCTACTATGCGCGCCAGCTTACCCATCTGCAGCGCGAAATTAATGCCATAGACGACGGTTATACCGCCGTTACCGAATAATCAACCTATTGGACACCACTATGAAAGTAACCACTCTTGCCACGCTACTGGGCACATTAATCGGTAGCGCAACGTTAAGCTCAGCGGCCCAGGCCCAGGATTTACCCGAACTCGACCGCCAGCTCACTATTATGTCGGGCGTCATCGAAACGGCGCTTAAACAGGATACCCGTAAAGACAAAGTACGCTTTCGCAGTATTGAATCAACTTACCTGGCCAAACAGGGCGTGGTATTTACCATTCGCACCGGCGGCATGGGACGGGTATTCGACTTTAACTTTGGCGAATTCTTAAGTGTTATCCCCGGCGCGCCGCCAGCACCACCTGCGCCTACCGTTACAGTAGTAGCCGATGGCGTACATGTAGAAACCGACGGTGATTACGAATATGTGTACGAAAGTGCCGACTGGGAAGAAACCGCCAATCAGGTTATTCGCAAGGTAGAGCATATTATTCGCGAAACTGACGACCGCCTGCGCGAATTCCGCAGCGATCACCGCGAAGTCGAGTGGGAAATACGCGAGTTAGAACGCCGCAACCGCGACTTGGAATTTGAGCTACGCACGGCCGACAAAGAGCGCCAGAAAGAAGTGCGGGAAGAAATGAAAGAGATGCAAAAAGAGCTTGAAGCCCTTAAGCAAAAAGAACAGGCAATTGCTGAAGAGTCTAAGGAACTGGCCGCCGAGAAAAAAGCCGAGCTGGCAAAACAAAAGCAAGCCCAGGAGGAGTCTTATAAATCTTTCCTGGCTAACTTTGAGGCCAGTATCGGCGATACCCTGTGTAGCTTCGGGGCGGGCTTACGGGAGTTACCGGATAGCGAGCACATAACTTTTGTGCTGGATGACTTTGCCCGCAGCGAGGAAGGTAAAAGCGCCGATCGCGTGTACATATTCAACAAGAAAGACATTAAACGCTGTGTTACCGAAGATATCTCAGCCAGCGATATGCTTGCCAAAGCCGAGGTGTATACCTTTTAGGTTTTTCTTCCGATTATGTCTTGACCATTTTCCGGGATCTCCTCCTTGGTTTTCTGCGAAGCTACCAGGTAGTTTTGCCTGAGTCAGACTGCTTAGGAGATCCCGGCTCGGGGGCCGGGATGACAGAAATATTTTGGCCGGGATGACAGGAATAAAAATCGTCACGCACGCATGCCACCACCCCGTCATCCCCGCATGCTCTTGAGCGGGGATCTCCTGAAAAGGTTATTTTAGCTGAGTCAGACTGTTTAGGAGATCCCGGCTCGGAGGCCGGGATGACTGAATAAAACTGGCCGGGATGACTGTATTTTATTGGCCGGGAGGACCAAAATTTTTTGACCGGGATGAGTGCATTTTATCCCTGTATTAGCGGATATAAATCATTCCACTGGGGGTTTTGCTTTTCGATTAATTTGATTTTCCAGTCGCGGCGCCAGCGTTTGAGGCGTTTTTCTCGTGCTATGGCGGCTTCGATGTCTTCGTGCATTTCAAAATACACCAGGAGCTTTAAGCCGTATTTCTTGCTGAAGCCGTCGGCCAGGTGCATTTTGTGTTGGTATATCCGTTGCAACAGGTTGGTGGTTACGCCGGTGTAGAACACGGATTTATAGGAATTAGTGAGTATATAAACTGCCGGGTATTTTTCGATCATGACTAGCCTCCTGAGAGGCTATTTCACGCGATATACCAGCGGGCGCACAACTGCACTGTGGGTTAGTTGTTGTCCTTCGGCACGATTGATTCGAAGCCTTCCGGCTTAAGCGCCAGCACGGCGCAGTCAAGGTTACTCAGTACATCTTCGGCGGTATTGCCCATTAACAGGCCTGGCACGCCCACCCGGGCCACCGTTCCCATTACCACCACGTCGGCCTGTAGCGATTCGGCCATGCGGCACAAGCCTTCTGCCGGGTGACCGTCGGACAGATGTACTTCTGGTTGCAGGTATCCTAAGCTTCTGTCGTCGAACTTTTGCTGCAGGCTGGCAACCAGCGTGGCCAGTTCTTCACTGCGTTCTTTTTTAAGCTCAGCCAGGGCGTTGTCCATTTGTTGCTGATGACTGCGCATCAGGCCGTCGCGCATCATGTGCCGAGGCGCAGCATCGTAAACGTGCACTATGTGTAAGCGGGCATTTTCAAGCAGGGCCACTTCTGCAGCGCTGGCGATCACGGCTTCGTTCAATTGCCTGCGCGTCTGATTTTCCTCGTGGGTAAAGTGATAATTTACATCTACTGCCGCCATTACCGATTTATAATTACGTGCGGTTTCCTGGTGGATCAACCATACCGGGCACGGGCACTTACGCAGTAAATGCATGGCATCGGCACCAAATAAGAAGCCCGACACGCCGCTTCGGGCCTGACTGATCACCAAATCATGGCTGGCATGCATTACCTGCTGGATCACATCGTAATAGGGCTTGCCTACGGTTACCAAAGTGTCTGGACGCTCGGTAACCTTAAGTTTATCAACCATGGATTGCAGTCGCTCCTGGGCATCTTCTTTGAGCGACTGCTGTGAATCGATATAAGCAAAGGAAGCCATCACAAGGCTGGCATTTGGCGGCAAGCTTTCCAACGCAAGATGGAGGGTAAGTGAAGCCTGGTGACTTTCTGCTACATGCAAAGCTTGTTCAACCAAAGCTTGCTGTTCATTAATACTGGTAATAACGCAAAGAATGTTACTGAAATGCCCAATCATGGCCGCTGCCCCACCATTAATATCTGCCTGCATCAAATACTATAGATTAAATATGATGGTTGCATGATGGTTTTTTATCCATAACGACGACTTATTTTAAGTATTTTTGATACTTTTACCGTAAAAAATAGTATGTAAATATCAGGCAGTTAAATTTGAAGGTGGCGTAATATTGCCAAGCCTGAGTGGTCTTAGCCGCAAAATCCACTTGATCACAAAACTGTAATAATGTAATTTTAAAGAGTGAAAAAGTAAGTAAAAAAAGGGGGGCTTATTATGCTTAAAGCATTCACAAAATTTTTTAAACGCAAGCACCCGTACGCTATTGCCGCCTACCTGGGTCGTAAAAATACCCAGCGTATTCTGGATTGCAAAATCGAAAAGAAGTCTAAACTTCTGGCACACGATTAATAACAAAATTTAGCCGCTTACCCGGCAACTTGTTTTATTTCGTAAGCAACAGGTGCGTTACCTAAGTGCATACCGCATAAAAAAATCCGATGGCAAAACCATCGGATTTTTTTGTATCTGAATACTGCTACCTATTCGATTTGGTAGGCCGCTATTACGCCCCGAAAACTGCTTTAAGGGTAAAGAAGCAGGCGATAGATAAAATCGCACCAGCAGGCAGCGTAACAATCCATGAAATCACGATATTGCGGATAATGCCCAGATTCAGCGCCGATACCCCGCGCGCCAGGCCCACACCTAACACCGCACCAACCAGGGTTTGCGTGGTCGAAATAGGTAAGCCGGTTCCCGAGGCAATTACTACGGTGCAAGCTGCCGCCATCTCGGCCGCAAAACCACGACTGGGCGTTAAATGGGTGATACCTTCACCGATGGTGGCAATAACACGGTGACCAAACAGTGCCAAACCAGCCACAATGCCTAATCCGCCTAAAGGCAGGATCCACGGCGCCAGTGTGCTGCTGGCAGTAATTTCGCCGGTAGATACCACACTCACCACTGCCGCCAGCGGGCCAATGGCGTTGGCCACATCGTTTGAGCCGTGGGCAAACGCCATACAGCAGGCGGTTACAACCATTAGCAGGGCAAACACTTTTTCTACGTTAGCCCGTTGTAGTTCGGTATCGTCAGAGTGGCTGTAAGTCTGACGGCTGATAAGCCACTTACCAATAAAGGCAATCACTACTGCAACAGCAATAGCCACGAGATAACCATTAGCTGAGCTCATTTCCAGGCCAACATGCTTAAGGCCTTTTTTAATGGTAACAAGCGCCATTACAAAACCGGCAAACGCCATGTAAAAAGGCACGTATTTTTGCGCGTTCTCAAACGGCTTGTCGGTTTGGAAAATCAGCTTACTGGCGCTTTGATAAATCAGGTAGGCAATAATGCCAGAGATAGCCGGAGTCACTACCCAACTGCCCACAATGCCGCCCACTTTGCTCCAGGCAACGGCATCCATACTCACACCAACAGCGGTAAAGCCGATAATGGCACCAATAATGGAATGGGTGGTAGACACAGGCCAACCCAGATAAGACGCCACGCCCAGCCAGATTCCGGCAGCAAACAGCGCAGAAATCATACCCAGGACCAGGTATTCGGGAATATCAATAAAGTATGCGGTATCGATAATACCTTTACGAATGGTCGATGTCACCTCGCCACCGGCCAGATAGGCGCCGGCAAATTCGAAGATCATCGCAATAATGATGGCTTGCTTGATAGTTAACGCTTTAGAACCTACTGAGGTTCCCATGGCATTCGCCACGTCGTTAGCACCAATCCCCCACGCCATTACAAAACCAACAACGGCAGCGAGGATAATCAGGATCATGCCATAACTTTGTAGGATTTCCACAGACAGTCGCTCCGGTTGTGCCTAGCTGTATGCCACGAAAAATGCAGGAAACTGAGTTTCTGTTGTCTGAGCAAATTCTGTCGGTTTACTCAGTACTGGCAATAAAAAAACTTTAAGCATCTTGGTTTGGTTGAATTTTTATACAATTACCTTAATGGTTGCGGCGCATTCTAGCGCAAAGTGCCGTCGAGCCATAGGCCATTTTTAATAATTCATCACAATAAATCAGACAATCAGCACCGTTCGGCGATTATTAAGTCAATTATGTCATTTATATTACAGATTTAAGACAGCCATCCTCGTTGCTAGCTCTCGCTGATGTTGTCGAGCTTTTGCTGCAAATTCTCCAACGGCGTATGGCGAACATCACGCCCGCTGGTGAGCGACACCACATATTCACAAATATTTTTGCAGCGGTCGCCGATCCTTTCCAGCGATCGCAAGGCCCAGAGGATTTCCAGCCAGTCTTCCATGGAGTCGCCGGAGCGCGACATTTCATCAGCGGTATAGCTCAGCAGCTTTTTATATTCACTGTCGATACTGTTGTCCTGATCGTACACTTCCAGTGCCGCTTCCTCATCGAGGCGGGCAAAGGCATCAAAAGTCCCTCGCATCATGGCTACAGCCTGTTGCCCTATCGACAACATACTGCTCTTTATCGCCACATCGGTGGGCAGCTTTTGTTTGGTTACCAGCCTGGCGATCCGCTCTATCTCATCGCCCATGCGTTCAATATCGGTGATGGCCTTGGAGATAATCATAATCAGGCGCAAATCGCTGGCAGTCGGGTGGCGCTTGGCGATGATGCGTAAGCACTCCTCGTCGATCTGAATTTCCATTGAGTTAATTTTCAAATCGTTGAGGATGACCGTTTCGGCCAGGCCCGGATTATTGGTGGCAATGGCTTTTAAGGTATCCGCCAGTTGCTGCTCTACTTCCCCGCCCATGGCCATTACCGAGTTACGTAAGTTTTCCAGCTCAATATTAAACCGGCCTGAAATGTGTGTATTGAGTGCAACCTGTCGCATCATAAGCTCCTGTACAGCCCCTGATCAGCCGTAACGGCCGGTAATGTAGTCTTCGGTTTGTTTTTTCTCTGGCAGCGTAAACAGGGTATCACTGTCGCTGTATTCCACCAGTTCGCCCTGATGTAAAAAGGCGGTGTAATCAGACACCCGCGAGGCCTGCTGCATGTTGTGGGTAACAATCACAATGGTACAACGCTTTTTGAGGTCTGCCATCAGCTCTTCTATTATAAGCGTGGTGAGCGGATCGAGCGCCGAGGTAGGTTCGTCCAGTAATAAAATCGACGGTTTAAGTGCTAACGCTCTGGCAATCACTAACCGCTGTTGCTGGCCGCCCGAGAGCGTGGTGGCCGATTCGAATAAGCGATCTTTTACTTCGTCCCACAGCGCCGCCTCTATCAGCGCCCGCTCTACCGCGTCATCCAGCTGGCGGCGTTGTTTAATCCCCTGCAGGCGTAATCCGTAGCACACATTATCGTAGATGCTCATAGGGAACGGGTTAGGCCGTTGAAACACCATGCCCACCTGAGAGCGCAGTACAGAAAGGTTTTCTTTCTTGCGGTTAATGTTGCGCCCGTCAATGATAATCTCACCTTCCGTTACGCTGTTGTCGATAAGATCGTTCATGCGGTTAAAGCAGCTGATCAGGGTCGACTTGCCGCACCCCGACTGGCCAATCAATGCGGTAATGCGGTGTTTCGGAATACGCATGGTGATGTTGTGGAGCACATGCTTATCGCCAAACCGCAAACACAAATCGCGCACCTCAATGGCGGTTTGTTCCTCAGGCAGTTTTGCTAAGTTGAGCTGTTCTCGTTCAAACAATTTCAGCATGGGATCACAACCTCTAATAGCCGCGTAAATAACGCTTTCTTAAGCGCCGGCGCAATATCACCGCCAGTACATTTAACACAAAAACCACCACCAGTAACAACAGACAGCTGGCAAACATTAAGGAAGCGCTGCGCACATCGGTCTGGCTATGAAAAGCCCCATCGTAAATCAGTACGCCTAAGTGCATAAACTGGCGATCCAGATGAAGATACGGAAACTCGCCGTCAAAAGGCAGGTTGGGCGCAAACTTCACTGCCCCCACCAGCATTAGCGGCGCCACTTCTCCGGCGGCGCGGGCGATAGCCAGGATAACGCCGGTCATAATGCCAGGGCTGGCCATGGGCAGCACGGTATGCCAGATGGTTTCAAATTTGGTGGCACCCAGAGCATAACTGCCCGACTTTAAGCCTTCAGGCACGCGTCGCAACCCTTCTTCGGTGGCGACAATCACCACCGGTAACGTAAGGATAGCCATAGTCAGTGAAGCCCAGAATACACCCGGTGTCCCCATGGTAGGTGCTGGCAATGCGTCATTAAAAAACAGCTCGTCAATATTGCCGCCCACCAGATACACAAAAAAGCCTAAACCAAACACACCATAAACAATCGACGGTACGCCAGCCATGTTACTCACACAAATTCGAATAACCGAGGTTAAGTGGTTATCCGGGGCATATTCATTGAGGTAAACCGCGGCCAGCACGCCAAACGGCGTAACCAGAATGGTCATCACAAATATCATCAGCACGGTGCCAAACAAGGCCGGAAACACACCGCCGGCAGTGTTGGCCTGTTTAGGCGCATCGGTAAGAAAAGCCACCACACCGGCGCCCACAATGCCCAGCTTACCAAACCAGTCGAGCTGGCCCGGATAGCTGAGGCGATCGATGTCATCGAGGGGAATTAAAAACTCGCTGCCATTATTAAACCGGGTGACCAGCTGATAATCTGCCAGTTGCGCTTCCAGGCGTAACACCTCCTGCTGCCAGCGCTCAAAATCGGCATACAGGCGTAATCGGGCCGGGGCGTCTTCTTCTACCTGGCGCAAATCCAAACTGGCCAGCTCCCGGTGAACACTGGCTAAACGCTCTTTACGCACCGTTTCGATTTGCTCGCGGATAGCTGTTACCGTGTCGCGGATCTCATCGTACTGTGCCAGCTCGCCTGATTGCCCTTCCGGCAAGCGAATTCTTAGCGGTTCGCTAAATACCCGGGTACCGTTGATTAACAGGATATCAGCCGCTTGCGCTGCCTCGCTGATAGCCTCTACGGCATTGGCTTCTACCAGCAATGAGTGGCCATAGGGATGGTGGCTGTCGGAATAGCGAAACACAAAGGCCGGCTCGCTACCACTTTCTACCGCAGAGTTTATATGGCGCTCGTTAATTTGTGCATAAACCAGTTTGGTTGTGCCATCGGGTAACTCAAACTGAATGCTTTGTACTGGCCGTGGCCAGAAATAGTCGAGCCCGCGGATGGTAATCAGCATCAGCACACACGCCAGAGCAACCACCAGTAACCCGGCACAAAACGCGCCCAGGCTAATCACATAGGATTGCTGCTGACGGTTGGTTAAAAGCTGCCGGAGCGACCACTTACCCATGACTTTTCACCCGGCGGGAACGCTGGCGCAACAATTCGGCCAGCGTGTTAACCACAAAGGTAAAGCTAAACAGCACGCAGGCCGTTAAAAACAGCACCTGATAATGAATACTGTGCACTTCGGCCTCGGGCAGCTCAATAGCCAGATTGGCGGTGAGCGCCCGTAATCCGGCAAATAAATCCCAGTCGGCGATGGGCGTATTACCGGTTACCATTAATACAATCATGGTTTCACCAAAGGCCCGGCCAAAGCCCAGCATCATGGCCGCCACAATACCCGGAAAAGCCACTTTTAATACTACCCGGCGCAGGGTTTGTAAACGGGTGGCGCCCAGCGCATAAGACGCCTGGCGTAAGCTGTGTGGCACCCCACTGATGGCATCTTCAGCCAGCGAGTATATACTCGGTGAAATAGCCAGGCCCAATGCAATGGCTACCAGAATGGTGGTTTTGCCTACCGGCACTTCGGTGGTATGGGCAAAAAAGGTAAAGTCGTCGGCATCCAGCGCGGCTAACAGCCAGTCTGGTGCCCAGGCCACACACACATAGCCGTACACCACTATTCCCAGCACCGGCAGCACGGCTTCGGCGAAGTTTTGCAACTCACTGCTCACACTTTGCGCCACGCGGTGCTGCACCAGCGCAATAAACAATAAAATCACCGGCAGGGTTACCATGAACACGGCAATGGAAAATAAAAATCGCTCAGCCAGCGGCGCCAGCCAGATAGCCGCAATAAAACCAATCAGAACTGATGGCACGGCCTCAAGCATTTCGATGGTGGGTTTAATGCTGTCGCGCACCCGCGGGCGGGCAAAATACGCTGTATAAACAGCCGCGCCCAGTGCCAGCGGTATAGCAATCAGTAACGCCAGCGACGACGCTTTCAGGCTACCAATTAACAGTGGCACCAGATTCATTTTAATTTCCTGATAATCCGAGGCACTACTGGTTTGCCAAATTTGGTCGGGAGCCGGGTAGCCTTCATATAAATGAGGCATTAACAAACTGTTGGTGGTACTGAGCCCTGCCATGTTGCGCACTTCGTGGCGAATATAGGCATCTGGTGCGTACACATATACTCGCGAATCAAACCAGCTAACGCCCGTGGGCTGCACCGGCAGTTGCCGGCGTTCCACCACCTCGCCGCTAATGCGGTTAATTAACAGTAACTGCTGCTGACTGGTAATGGCCGCTAAGCCATTAACGCTGGCGTGAGCATACAGCGCTACTGGCACCTCGTTAGCCTGTAGTTGAATGGTATAGGCGGGCTGGTAGCGCAGGATACCGGCCTGGTTATACAGGCTGAGTCGCACCAGGGTGTTGTTTGCCAGTGAGATAAACACTGAACGGTTTTTCACTATGCTGTCGGCCCAGCGTACGTTTTGCGCCACCGTAAGCTGATGCAGGCGCTGATTACTGCTGTCAACAAAGGTAAGTACATTGTTGTTGATGAGCATGATTTGGCGGGAATCTGGCAGCAGTACCATGGGCTGATCAGGAGAGTATTGCTGACGCACGATTTGCGTGGGGCTGTTACGGTTTATCCATTGCACCAGGGTTTCATCCGGCGTATTTACCCGCATGATGATCCACTGTTCGCCCACTGCCATTTGCCAGCCGGTTTGCTGTGCCCATACCCCTTGCGGCAGGGCAAAAGACATCTCATTGGCCAGCGGCGTATCAATAAAATTGGATTGCCTGAGCGGCTGACTCACCGTAGGCACAGGAAGTAAACGCACCTGACCGGAAGCGGAGATATCCACCACATAAGGCAGGCCGTAACTGGTAACCACATCCAGCGAGTGTGAACAGGGCCGACGCAGGGTTTGCCGGGACGACAAGATGCCGTTGTCCAGCCGGGCCAGCGACACACTGCATCCCGGTCCGTCAATAACCGCCGCCTGACCGTTGGCTGTATCACCTACATATAGAAACTCGCCGCCTGACAGTACCGGCATTTCCTGGCGCGGCTTTACGCCCGGAGAGGCAGCAATATGCATGGCCTGGGAAAACAGGTGCCAGATGATCATCACCATGGTCAGTAACACGATGTAGCCAAACACCGAGATCACCGACCGGGCAATCCGATCGCGACGTAAGCGTTTTTTCAGGAATGATACCTGTTGAGATGCTACATTCATGTATAGAACAACGATTTGCGTGAAATTGCACTGCCCAGCAGTGTAAGTTGTGATATTTTAAGATCAAGTGAAACTTAAAGGAAGCTGCGAATAAGCGGGATGTGTTGCTACTGAGCTGTTGCGGTTAACCATAAAAAAGCTGATCGCCAGTATGCCGCGAACGTCAGGCAACAAAAATAGTCATCACGCTAGGTCACAGTGATGTAATTCGGTACCGTTAATGCCTGTGCGATGCAGTTTGCTCGCAACTCAGGACGCAATAAAGGAGTAAGAGGATGAAGCCTGTCATCTTCACGATCATTGGTAATGATAGACCCGGCCTGGTTGATGCAGTGGCCAAAAAAGTATACGAGTACGGCGGCAACTGGCAAGGCAGTAGCTTTGCCCACATGGCCGGGCAGTTCGCCGGCTTTGTAGAAGCGCAGGTGCCTGGCGATAAGCACCAGGACCTCATTGCCGCCCTCAACACTCTGGATGGCCTTCAGGTACACTCTCAGTCGGTCACAGAATCTGCGCTTTCTGATGCCGATGAACTCACCATTGAAGTGATGGGTAACGATCGCCCGGGTATCGTGCAGGAACTCACTAATGTGCTCAACCGCTTTGAGCTGAACATTATTAACTTTAACTCTACCTGCGAAAGCGCCCCTAACTGGGGCAGCGAGATGTTTAAAGCCCGCGTGCGGGTAGCCATTCCGGCCGACGTGGAGCACGACGACGTGAAAGATGCGCTGGAAGCGGTAGCCAACGATCTGGTTGTTGATATTACCACCACTGTGTAATTTCCCAGTGGCCATCAGCGGCGATTTTTCCCAGGCCGTCAACTGCCTGTCACACTTTGCTGGCAGGCTATAGCCTATTTTTTTGATTGCAGAAATAGTGATTTATCAATATGGAATCCACTGATTTATATTATCCCAAGGAATTGAGCTGGCTGGCGTTTAATGAACGCGTGCTGCAGGAGGCTGCCGATAAAAATAACCCGGCAGTTGAGCGTATTCGCTTTTTGGGCATTTACTCGAATAACCTGGACGAATTTTTTCGGGTGCGGGTAGCAGACGTAAAACGTAAGATTCTAATTGCTCATAATGACGGTAACGATGAAGAAGCCGAGCACCAGCGCCGGTTATTAGTTCAGATCCAGCGTAAGGTGGTGGAGCTGTCGAAAAAGTTCGACATGATCCACAAAGATGTGGTGAAAAACCTTGCCCGCTACAATATTTATATTCTGCCCAAAAATCAGCTCAATGAATATCAGCGTGACTGGGTTCGTAACTACTTTATTAACAAGGTGCTGCGCCACATAGCGCCCATTCTGATCGATAAGAAAACCGACCTGCTGAGCCGCTTAAACGGTACGGCGGTGTACTTGTATGTGGCGTTACGTCGCGAGGGCAAAAACCCGCGCTTTGCTGCTGTGCAGGTACCCACCGGCGAAATCTCGCGTTTTCATTTAATTCCGCCGCAGCACAGCCGCAAAAACAAACACATCATCATGCTCGACGACATGATCCAGCTGTGTATGGAAGACATCTTCCGCGGTTTTGTGAAGTTCGATACCCTGGAGTCCTACTCGTTTAAGATGACCCGGGATTCTGAGTACTCCATCAACGATGAGATTGATGAAAGTTACGTAGAGAAAATGTCGGAAAGTATGAAGCAGCGCCTGATTGCCGAGCCGGTGCGGGTGATCCACGACCAGGACATGCCCGAAGACATGGTGGAAGATCTGCAAAAACGCTTAAAGGTTACCAAGCTCGACACCCTGCATTCGGCCGGTCATTACCGTAACTTTAAAGACTTTATCGGCTTCCCCAATGTGGGACGGGATTATCTGGAAAACAGCAAGCTACCGGCTATCGATACCAAAGACTTTTCTGGTTATAACACGGTATTTGATGCCATTACCGCGCACGATATTCTGCTTTATTATCCGTACCATCGCTTCCTGCACTTTACCGAATTTGTGCGCCAGGCGGCCTTCGATCCAAGCGTAAAATCGATTCGCCTGAATATTTACCGGGTAGCCAGTCAGTCGCGGATTGTGAGCTCGCTGATTGATGCGGTGGATAACGGTAAGAAAGTCACCGTGGTGGTTGAGTTGCGCGCCCGTTTCGACGAAGAAGCCAACATTGAGTGGTCAAAACGCATGACCGATGCCGGCATTCGCGTGGTGCTGGGGATCCCGTCACTTAAAATCCACTCCAAGTTATGTATTGTATCGCGCGAGGAGCGCGGCAAATTAATGCACTATGCCCATTTTGGTACCGGTAACTTTAACGAGAAAACCGCCAAAATTTATACCGATTACAGCCTGTTTACCAAAAACCAGGAAATGGCCGAAGAAGCCAACTCGGTGTTTGAGCTGATCTCCTACCCGTATCGTCGGTTTAAGTTTCAGCATTTACAAATTTCGCCGCTCAATGCGCGCACCAAGATCCAGTCACTGATCCGGCAGGAAATTCAGTTCTTAAAAGAGGGCCACGATGCTCAAATTCTGTTTAAGATCAATAATCTGGTCGATAAAGAACTGATTGACGACTTATACCGCGCCAGTCAGGCAGGAATTAAGATCCGCGGGATTGTGCGCGGTATGTGTGGCTTGCGACCGGGTATTAAAGGGCTGAGTGAGAACATTGAGCTGATCTCCATTGTCGACCGCTTCCTGGAACACCCACGAGTGATGATTTTCAACGGCGGCGGTAACCGCAAAGTATATATTTCGTCGGCCGACTGGATGACCCGAAATATGGACAACCGCATTGAAGTGGGCGCGCCCATCTACGATGAAACCCTGCAACAGCGGATTGTTGATGTCATTGAAATTCAGTTCAAAGACACGCTTAAAGCCCGTCAGATCGACAAAGACCAGTTGAACCAGTATGTTAAACGGGGCAACCGTAAGAAATTGCGGTCGCAGGAAGAAATCTACACCTATTTAAAACAGCTTGAGCAAAAATAAATGACGCCCACTCCCGCCTCTTTCGACAGCGTAGACAGTCGCGAAGCCAGTAAGGTTGCCGCCCTGGATATCGGTTCTAACAGCTTTCACCTGGTCGTCGCCCGCATTGTTGCGGGCTCGGTGCAAATTCTGCACCGGGTAAAACAAAAGGTGCGATTAGCCGAGGGACTCGATAGCAACAATGTGCTGTCTGAAGAGGCCATGGAGCGTGGGCTGGCCATGCTTAGAGTGATTGCCGACAGTTTAAAAGGCTTTGAGCCAGACTCTGTAAAGATAGTGGCCACTTACACACTAAGAAAAGCTGTAAACGCCAACGTGTTTATTAAACGGGCCATTGAGATCCTCCCCTACCCCATTGAGGTGATTTCCGGGCCCGAAGAAGCCCGCTTAATTTACTCCGGCGTGGCCCATACCAATCACGATAATGGCAAGCGTCTGGTGGTGGATATTGGTGGTGGTTCAACCGAATTTATTATTGGTGAAGGGTTAACGCCTAAACTGTGCCGCAGCCTGCAAATGGGCTGTGTGAGCTTCACCCAGCGTTTTTTTGCTAACGGCGAGTTAAAAGCCAAACAGTTTGAGCGTGCCATCACCGCCGCCGAACAGGAAATGGAGCCCATTGAAGAGCGTTATCGCCGCATGGGCTGGCAGCGTTGTATTGGTACCTCCGGTACCATTAAAACGCTGTGTAACCTGGTAGTGAACCAGGGCCAGAAAGAGCCAACTGACGAAGCTGAGGTGACCCTTAAAGCCCTCAAGCAAATCATGAAGCAGTTTATTGAAGCCGGTCATATCGACAACCTTACCGATCCGGCCATCAGCGACGATCGCCGCGCGGTGATCCCGGCCGGTTTATGCGTGTTAATCGGCCTGTTTAAAGCATTAAAAATCGAATCGCTGCATTATTCTCCGGCGGCCCTGCGCGAAGGCGTGCTGTATCAGATGGAAGATGAGCTGCATAACACGGATATTCGTGGGCGCACCGCATCGAGTCTGGCTACCCGCTATGATGTGGATACCAGCCAGGCCAATATGGTACTAACCACCACTAAAACGCTGTATGACGCCTGCCAGAAAAACTGGAAACTACGTCATAGTGACTACCGGGCAATCGTAAGCTGGGCGGCGTTGCTGCATGAAGTGGGCTTACAGATTAATACCCGCGGCGTTCAACGCCACTCTGCGTACATTTTGCAAAACGTGGATATGCCAGGCTTTAACCAGTCACAGCAAGAGTTAGTGGCCACCCTGGTGCGCTTTCACCGCAAGAAAATCCGCGTGCAGGATATCCCCGCATTTACCCAGTACAGCAAAGAAGATATCTACAAACTCATTGCCCTGCTGCGCCTTGCAGTGCTGCTGAATATTAAGCGTCAGGAAGGTTTTTTGCCTGAGTTTGATGTGACCGCTGATAAACACAGCATTAGCCTGATCTTTCCGGAGGGCTGGTTAAACTCCAAGCCCATTATGACAGCAGATCTGGAACGGGAAATTAACTACCTGCAGGCGGTGGATATTAAGCTGGCGGTAAGCTAAGCCGCCTTTTACACCATAATGACTTTATTACGGCCGTTGGCTTTGGCGTCGAAGAGTGCCTGGTCGGCACTTTTTACTGTAGTGAACAGGTCGGCCCCCGGCGGCATCTGCATCACACCAAAGGAAGCGGTGAGTGAAATATTAACGCCCCGTGCCGATATGGTAGTCTCTGAAATGGTTTTGCGTAGGCGCTCTGCCATCTGAGCGGCCTTATCGCCATCATACTGCGGCGATAATATTAAAAACTCCTCGCCACCCATGCGTATTAACGTGTCTTCCTGGCGCAACTGCGACTGAATAATTTCACTAAAACGCTTGAGCGCGATGTCGCCGATCACGTGGCCGTGTTCGTCGTTAATGGATTTAAAATAATCAATATCACACGCAACCAGCGACAGGGTTTCGTGCTTACGTTTAGCGTGGGCACTGAGTTTAGGTGCGATTTCGTAAAAGAAATGACGGTTTTTAGCACCGGTAAGCGGATCCGTGTGGACCTGTGAGCGCAGTTTAAGCAATAGCGACTGCAGGATATTTACCGCAAATGCCAGCATAAAAATAAGCATGATCACCAGCATAAATGCCGAAGTAGCGGCCAGATGATAATGACTGTCTGCCGGTGCAATGGTCAGATAAGCCGGTACGCCAAACAGCACCAGTGCAATCACCAGCGATAGCACACCAAACAGCAGATGACCACCAATGCTCTCGGTACTGAAGTGTTGTTTTACACACCGCAGCGCCTGCCACACCGGAAACGCCACACTGCTAAGCGCCAGACTATGCGCGATCCACCCTGAGGCCTGAGTAGCCACCAGCACGGAAGTGATCGCAAATATACCGATAATATGAGTTACAGCTGCGAACTTTTTACGCTGTGATACTTCCGTACCATAACGCTCAAGAACCGACATCTACAACATATAAGCGCCGGTTAACGCCGACGCATAAACGCTAGGTAAGCCTATTTGAAGGTAGCCTACATGGGAAACAGCCTGGCAGCAAACCACCAGCCATGAAGCAACCAGAAACCAGCGGGCATAGCTGGCCGATTTCGCTTTAAGTTGATGGCGCGGCTGAGGAAGTGCGAAGGTAAAACTAATCCCTATCATTGCTACGATAGCGAGAACGCCTACCTGAATATACATATGCACATCCTGCATCAGGCTAAATATCCTTGTTTAAATGTACGATACACGGTTATGAATATTGATAGTCATGTAAAAAATTAGTTATAAGATATAGACTAATATCTGTTCGATGGCCATACTTTATTAAAAGAACTGTCTCCGAAAATCATACTTTAGTGTAATGAATTAGATACATAAAAAGGGCCACTGCCAGCTTTTTTATACTGCCATACCGGCCACCGAGCCGGTATCTCCTTAACCACCTGGCTACCTGAAACAATCCTATTAGGTGAGTAAAACTGTTCAGGAGATACCGGATAGATACTGCGTATCTTCCGGTATGACTTGGTGGAGGCAACACGAGCGCGTCAGCGCGCTTTGGCTTTTCCTTTGGTTCTTGTTATCGCGAGATACTGTCAATGAGCAGATCCAGTAAAAGCGTAGAGGCGTCATGGATGACGACTCCGGCCAGCGAGGGCAGGACGCCCTCTCTGGACGATAGGTTTTACCTGCCCATTTACAGTATGCTTTTCGCGATTTAAGAACTGGGGGATTCCAAAGGGGAGCCACCTCCCCTTTGGGTGCTGTCGGCACCCCGACAAAATGCGGAGATAACCCTTTCCCGTCCTACCGGCCACCGAGCCGGTATCTCCTTAACCGCCTGGCTACCTGAAACAATCCTATTAGGTGAGTAAAACTGTTCAGGAGATCCCGGATAGCTGCTTTCGCGGCTTCCGGGATGACTGTGGTTTTCGGAATGACAGATTCTGGGCTTGTACTAGCTATTAAGTCAGAGATGCTTGGTAGATACCTTCGATTGCGGCATCCAGAGTGGCTTCGAACTCTTCGTCACTTTGCTGTGCAGACACACCTTCGGTGAGGGCACGCGAGAAGCTGGCAATCATGCCCTGATTCTCGGCCAGTTTGGCGTTAGCATCGTCACGTGAGTAACCACCAGAGAGCGCTACCACTTTAATCACCTTAGGATGATCCACCAGCTCTTTGTAGAAGTTTGCCTCGGTAGGAAGGGTCAGCTTAAGCATGACCTTTTCATCACCCAGCAAATTCAGTTGGGTAAGAATTTCCAGTTTAAGCAGTGCTTCGGCTTCGGCTTTTTCAGGGCTGTTGATGTCTACTTCCGGTTCGATAATAGGCACCAGACCGGCGTCCAGAATTTGTTTACCCACCGCGAACTGTTGTTCAACAACAGCTTTGATACCTTCGTGGTTCGCAAGCTTTACTACCGAACGCATTTTAGTACCAAACACATCCTTGGCGTTGGCTTTCGCCAGCAGTTCGTCGAGTTGCGGCATAGGCTTCATGAGTTGCACACCGTTAGCTTCGGCTTCCAAACCTTTATCGACTTTCAAAAACGGCACAACGCGTTTTTTCTGCCACAGGTAATGAGAAGAAGCTAACCCTTCGATTTCACGATCGAGTGTGTTTTCAAACAGGATTGCGCCGAGGACACGCTCACCTGAAAAGGCGTTACAGGTTACGATACGGGTACGCATTGCGTGCACCATGTCGAACATTTCCTCATCATTTGAGTACTCTGATTCTTCGATACCGTAAAGTTTAAGTGCTTTTGGGGTACTACCACCGCTTTGGTCAAGGGCGGCTATAAAGCCCTTTTGGGTGATGATTTTATCCAGCATAGCTTGCTGAGCCTGTGATGCCATGTGCAACACTCCTTATTTTCTTATCCGTTTTTATAAACGGTTGTAGGGTTAAGAGAAATCATTTATTAGGCATGGGAAGTCTCGTTTTATCAGAGCTTTAGCAGTGCTTACGGCGCTCTGACAAACGGTCTTTCAGCCTGCGTATCCTTATGCAGGTGTCGCCGGAATACTGCTATTCCGGCGCCGGGACATTACTTTGCTGTTAGCGGTTTTTTTCTTCTAATATCGCTACTGCAGGTAAAGTTTTGCCCTCAAGAAATTCCAGGAACGCACCGCCACCGGTTGAGATGTACGATACTTTGTCTGCAATTTCATATTTATCTACTGCTGCTAGCGTATCACCACCGCCGGCAATTGAAAATGCATCGCTGGCAGCAATCGCTTCTGACAGCGCTTTTGTTCCACTTGCGAACTGATCAAATTCGAATACCCCTACCGGGCCATTCCAAACAATGGTGCCGGCATTTTTCAGGATATCTTCCAGCGCTGCTGAGCTGTCCGGGCCGATATCAAAAATCATATCGTCGTCGGTTACTTCACTAACTGGCTTGAGCTCAGCCGGTGTGTCTTCGGCAAAGGCTTTACCGGTGACTACATCCGTTGGTACCGGGATATCGCCGCCATTGGCCTGCGCCTGTTCAATTAAACGCTTAGCTTCATCAACTAAATCCATTTCCACCAGCGATTTGCCCACATTGTGACCTTGCGCCGCGATAAAGGTGTTAGCAATACCGCCGCCTACAATCAGTTGGTCTACTTTATCAGCCAGTGATTTCAGTACGGTTAACTTGGTCGATACTTTAGAGCCACCCACAATAGCTACCATCGGGCGAGCGGGGTTATCCAGCGCTTTAGACAGCGCGGCCAGTTCACCAGCCAGTAATGGGCCTGCCACAGCTTGTGGGGCAAATTTAGCCACGCCGTGGGTGGAAGCCTGGGCACGGTGGGCCGTACCAAACGCATCCATCACGAATACGTCACATAACGCAGCGTATTGCTTCGACAATGCCTCGTCGTCTTTTTTCTCACCCTTATTAAATCGCACATTTTCGAGGATAATGCATTGACCCGGCTCAATGTCTACGCCATCCAGGTAATCTTTTACCAGTTTTACCTCTACATCCAGTACGTCGTTGAGGTAGTTAACCACGGGTTGCAGTGAAAACTCTTCGGCAGGCTCACCTTCGGTTGGGCGGCCCAGGTGAGACATTACCATCACTGCTGCGCCTGCTTCCAGCGCCGCTTTAATGGTGGGTAAAGACGCTTTGATTCGCGCGTCTGATGTCACTTTACCGTCTTTTACCGGTACGTTGAGATCCTGACGGATCAGTACGCGCTTACCTGACAACTCAATGTCTGACATGCTTGGGATTGACATAAGGTTTCCTTCTCATACTGTTGAATTCAAATTAAATTATTCGTTGCCCGTTTGATACATCGCCAATGCGGTATCCAGCATTCGATGGGCAAAACCCCATTCGTTGTCACACCACACCAGGGTTTTAACCAACTGGCGGTGACTCACCCGAGTTTGTGTACCATCTACAATACACGAATGGGGATCGTGATTAAAATCCACTGATACCAGCGGCTCTTCGGTGTAGTCCAGAATGCCTGAGAGGCGTCCGGTGCGGGCCGCACTAAGCGCCTGATTCACTCTATCGATGGTCACTTCTGTGGCCAGCGTCACACTCAAATCCATGGCACTCACGTTGATTGTGGGAACACGTACCGCAATCGCCTCGAACTTACCGGCAAACTTGGGCAGTATTCGCTCTATACCGCGGGCCAGTCGGGTATCTACCGGAATAATCGACTGGCTGGCGGCACGGGTACGGCGCAGGTCGGGATGATAAGCATCAATCACCTGCTGATCGTGCATGGAAGAGTGAATAGTGGTGATGGTGCCGCTCTCCACCCCAAAAGCTTCGTCGAGCACCTGGATCACCGGCACTATACAGTTGGTGGTACAGGAGCCATTCGACACCACTTTATGTTCTGGTAACAGCGTGTCTTCGTTACAACCGTAAATAATGGTGTTGTCCATATCCGGCGCACCCGGCTGAGAAAACAGCACTTTTTTAGCGCCAGCTTCGATGTGGGCCAGGCCACTGGCTTTATCGGTATACTGGCCGGTACATTCCAGCACAATATCCACGCCCAGTTCGGCCCAGGGCAGGCCGGTGATTTCGGTTTGATGACACAGGCGAATAACGTCACCGGCCACGGTGAGTTGTTCGCCCTGACGTTCCACATGACAGGCAAACCGGCCATGGGACGTATCGTATTTGAGCAGATGTGCCATGCCGTCGGGATCAGCGATTTCGTTGATAGCGACGACCTGAATAAACTGATTGCGGCCACTCTCGTAGAGTGCCCGCAGTACATTTCGGCCAATGCGGCCAAAGCCATTAATGGCGAGTCTTACCATATTTTTATGCAGCCTAAAGGCCGGGGCAGATTAAAGCCCCAGCGCAGCTTCTACTACGGCGTCAACAGTGATGTTGAAGTGCTTGAACAGCTCGCCGGCCGGGGCAGATTCACCAAAGGTGTCCATGCCCACAATTGCGCCATTAAAGCCAACGTACTTGTACCAGCTTTCTTTAGACAGCGCTTCAACGGCAACGCGTTTCACTACGGCCGATGGCAATACTGACTCGCGGTATGCGGCATCCTGACGATCGAAAACGTCGGTGGATGGCATAGACACCACGCGCACGGCTTTGCCCTGCTCGCTCAGTTTTGCTGCCGCATCCACAGCCAGCTGTACTTCAGAGCCGGTAGCAATGAGGATAAGCTCCGGTGTGCCGTCGCAATCTACCAGTACGTAACCGCCTTTGGCGACGTCTGCCACCTGCGCTTCGGTACGTGGCTGTTGTGCCAGTCCCTGACGGCTGAAGATCAGTGAGGTAGGACCATCAGTGCGTAAAATCGCTTCTTTCCAGGCTACCGCTGATTCAACCTGGTCGCACGGGCGCCAGTTATCGAGGTTTGGTGTAGCACGCATGGCAACAACCTGTTCTACCGGCTGGTGCGTCGGGCCATCTTCGCCCAGGCCAATTGAATCGTGGGTATACACAAAGATCACCGGCTGCTTCATTAATGCCGCCATACGCACAGCGTTACGGGCGTATTCCATAAACATCAGGAAGGTCGCACCGTAGGCTTTAAAGCCGCCGTGCAGGGCAATACCATTCATCATGGCTGACATACCGAATTCACGTACGCCGTAGTAAACATAATTACCGCTGGCATCGTCTTTTTCTACGCCTTTACAACCGTTCCAGATAGTCAGGTTAGAACCGGCCAGGTCGGCCGAGCCGCCTAATAATTCAGGCAGTAATGGACCAAAAGCATTCAGGGCGTTTTGTGAGGCTTTACGGCTGGCGATAGTATCCGGGTTAGCCTGCAGCTTAGCGATATAGTCGTCGGCTTTAGCCACAAAGTCTGCCGGTACGTCACCGCTTAAGCGGCGCTTCAGTTCAGCAGCCAGCTCCGGGTAGGCTTCGGCGTATTTTGCAAACAGCTCATTCCAGGCTTGTTGTGCTTCACCGCCTTTGCTTTTGCCATCCCAACCGGCATAGATATCAGCCGGCACCTCAAACGGTGCATGGCTCCAGCCCAGTGCTTCACGGGTAAGGGTAATTTCATCATCACCTAATGGCGCACCGTGGCAGTCTTCTTTACCCTGCTTGTTAGGTGAGCCAAAACCAATAACGGTTTTACAGCAAATCAGCGTAGGTTTGCCGGTTTCCGCTTTGGCTGCTTCAATCGCGCTGTTAATCGCTTCAGGATCGTGACCGTCAATATCGGTGATCACATGCCAGCCATAAGACTCGAAACGTTTTGGCGTATCGTCGGTAAACCACCCTTCTACTTCACCGTCGATAGAAATACCGTTGTCGTCCCAGAACGCAATCAGCTTATTCAGGCCAAGGGTACCGGCCAGTGAGCTTGCTTCGTGAGAGATACCTTCCATCAGGCAGCCATCGCCCAGGAACGCGTAGGTGTAGTGGTCGACTACCGCAAAGTTATCGCGGTTAAATTGCGCGGCCAGCACCTTTTCAGCCAGCGCCATGCCTACGGCATTGGTAATGCCCTGACCCAGCGGACCAGTAGTGGTTTCAACACCTGGCGCATAACCATACTCAGGGTGACCAGGGGTTTTAGAATGTAACTGACGGAATTGCTTGAGTTCGTCGATAGGCAGTTCGTAGCCGGTAAGATGCAGCAGTGAATAAAGCAGCATCGAGCCGTGACCATTAGATAGTACAAAACGGTCGCGGTTAGCCCAGGCCGGGTCAGCCGGGTTATGTTGCAGGTGATCGCACCACAGTACCTGGGCGATGTCTGCCATGCCCATTGGCGCACCAGGGTGACCTGATTTGGCTTTCTGAACAGCATCCATACTTAATGCTCTGACAGCATTAGCAAGTTCTCGACGAGACGGCATGTTGACTCCTGAATTGTATTTGAGTGCCAGTTGAGGTGGCAATTTACTGTAATTATTGACACATCAGCGATGTACTAATGTATTTGTGTTTGCTCAGGTCCGCCGCCATTGGCTTACCCCACATTTTGCAAACAGAAATACACTTTCACTCAGAGCTTCATATTGTTACCCACCGGCCAGTGCAGTTCAATGTGTTTTGGTCTTATCGGAGCATTTAATAACGGTAGCAATGCTCCCTGGCGGGCGATAGCCAGCGCCAGACTGTCAAGTAAACGTAACAAATAGACTTTTAGACGTCCAGAAGTAAAGACTGGTATTTATACATCAGCTTGCTACAATAGTTGCATGTGTATTGATCTACAATGAGCACAGCCGCCGTAAAACAGCGCCAGAACGGTGGATTTACTGTTTGTACCGGTGTTCAGGTAAGCAATACGCCCCGAATATACATTTAAATAAACACGGAGCATGTAATGGCAGCCCATCTATTTACGTCCGAGTCA
This sequence comes from Alteromonadaceae bacterium UBA2620, assembly GCA_002339125.1. Classification (GTDB taxonomy): domain Bacteria; phylum Pseudomonadota; class Gammaproteobacteria; order Enterobacterales; family Alteromonadaceae; genus Alteromonas. The sequence goes on along the minus strand of DDJQ01000134.1, from coordinate 16,147 downwards.
GTCTCTGAAGGCCATCCGGACAAGATTGCCGATCAAATATCCGATGCGGTACTTGATGCAATCCTGCAGCAGGACCCTAAGGCGCGTGTCGCCTGCGAAACATATGTTAAAACCGGCATGGTGCTGGTTGGTGGTGAAATCACTACCTCTGCCTGGGTAGATATTGAAGAGCTCACTCGCCAGACCGTGCGCGAAATCGGCTATACCCATTCAGATATGGGCTTTGACGCAGATTCCTGCGCGGTACTTAATGCCATTGGTAAGCAGTCACCGGATATTAATCAGGGTGTAGACCGCACTCGCCCGGAAGAACAAGGCGCCGGCGACCAGGGCCTGATGTTTGGCTATGCCAGCGACGAAACCGAAGTGTTGATGCCTGCTCCTATTACTTACTCACACCGCCTGGTACAGCGTCAGGCAGAAATGCGTAAGTCAGGCAAGCTCGACTGGCTACGTCCGGATGCGAAAAGCCAGGTCACCTTTATTTACGAAGATAACGTGCCGGTAGGCATTGATGCAGTAGTCCTTTCTACCCAGCATTGTGATTCGGTCTCTACCGAGACCGTGCGCGAAGCGGTAATGGAAGAAGTTATCAAACCGGTATTACCGGCTGAGTGGATTACGGCCAATACCAAATTTCATATCAACCCCACCGGCCGTTTTGTTATCGGCGGTCCTATGGGTGATTGCGGTTTAACAGGCCGTAAGATCATTGTTGATACCTACGGTGGTATGGCGCGTCACGGCGGCGGTGCTTTCTCGGGTAAAGACCCGTCTAAAGTAGACCGTTCAGCAGCTTATGCTGGGCGTTACGTGGCTAAGAATATTGTAGCGGCGGGCCTGGCCAAGCGTTGCGAAATTCAGGTGTCTTATGCCATTGGTGTGGCTGAGCCAACGTCTATCAGTATCGATACCTTTGGCACCAGCCAGTATGACGAGGCAACCCTGGTAGCACTGGTTAAACAGCACTTTGATTTACGTCCTTATGGCCTGATCAAAATGCTCGACCTGGAACGCCCTATTTACCAGCCTACCGCTGCATACGGTCACTTTGGCCGCGACAGTTTCCCATGGGAAGCGACTGATAAAGCTGAAGCATTGCGCGCTTCGGTTTAAGCCCCGCGCTATTGCTTACAACGCCAGACTCCTGTCTGGCGTTTTTGTTCGTGCTAATAAGCATTGGCCATTGCGAAGGCATCCGGCAAGCCCATTCTGGCCAAATGAACATGTTGATATTCCCTTCGGTGGGTGACTTCCAGTTCAGCAAAATCCGGCGGTAGAAATTGGCGACTGTGCACTTCACTATCAAAAGTTACTGCAACCAGAATTAGCGGGTCCAGATGACCAGTAAACACATCCAATATTAACTTATGCCCGAAAAAACCGATGCGATAGCGTTTTTTCTCAACCCGCATATGTTGGGTGAGCGGCCACAACTCATTAAACTGCTCTGCGCTAATGGAAATTTCAGTGTCGAGGCGCTTTAAGCCAACGCCCTGTTCGACTGTCATGGTAAAGTCGCCGCCTTCGTCTGTTATTGTGATTTGCCGGTCTCCCTGTGCGGCAATGTAACCCTGCCTCACCAACACCGGTTTCCGCGTTTCCAGTAATCCTTCAGGTAAGTAAGTAACAACAAATTTTCGTTCAATTTGCCAGTCTGCTCGCATTATTTGATCCTCAGTGGGCAACGTCCGTGGCCGCCTTAACGGTGGTTCCGTACAGATTGAATCCAGAAAGCAATATTGTTCATTAACTACGCATTTAACTTTTTGTTTTATATATCATTACAACTTCATCTTTATGAAAAACCTGGCTTTTATGGCATCGATTTTTATCCTTATTGGTATTTTTAAAGCTAGCTGAGGCGGGTCTGTTTCGCCAGCTAAATCGACGAAATGCGGTGAATAAAAAAGTGCTTTTCACACTTGGTATCAGCTCTGATTAGGTCTATATTGATACTATGCTGCCCTAAAAGCCCGCGGTGCTTTATGTTCCGCAAAAAAGCAGCAGTTATAAAAATACTGGAATAACACTGCGTAGAGTAACTTTACGCTTTATTTGCACTCTCACACGGGAAGACCTCTCAATGAACAAGCCCTTTTTCCGCTTGTTTTTGTTTGGTTTGGTTGCGATGTTTAGTTGTCCGCTACTGGCCAATCAAGCTGCCATGTTGCCAGATTCTTCACTGGTTACTCAGCCCGTGGGAAACACACAGTATTTTATTGCCTATCAAAGCAAGCGCCTGCCCAAGTGGAATTTTAGTGTTGAGGTTAACCGCTCGTATGCGGCTCGTTTTGCCAGTGATACACGCACTCTCCCCATGTCTGTGGTGGGCCTGGAAGCGGTAAGTTTATCGGCCAGACGGGCACTGCCGGTTAAGTCTTCACAATGGATTTACGCCACCATTCGCTCTACTCAGTACTCGCTAACGCCTCAGTCTGGTGCAGTGCCAATAGTGAGCGACAGCGACAGAGCAGCAAGCGTAGGCTGGCAGTTTGGTGAAATGCGCGGCTTTGGTGTGGCGGTAGGCTACGAGTACCGGGATGCCGGTCAGGTTGATATCAACTCACTGGTTATGGGCGTACACTACTATTTTTAAGACTGGTATGTGTAAGTCTGTCCTGCCGGCTACTCGCTCAGGATAAAATCAGCCACACTGTCGGCATGCAGCAGTGCCGTATCCAGTACTGGCAAGGCACTGTCTTCGGCAGTTACCAATAAACCTATCTCGGTACATCCAAGAATAATTGCTTCGGCTCCTGCCGCTTTAAGGTTTTCAATAATCTGCAGGTAGCGGTTAAGTGATTCCTTGCGGATAATCCCCTGACAAAGCTCTTCGTAAATCACACGATGCACGTTCTGCCGTTCTGCAGTTTTCGGCACCAACACCGACAATCCGCCAGCGGTGAGATGGTCGCGCAAAAATCCCTGCTCCATGGTAAAGGCAGTGCCAAGCAGGCCCAGACGACTAAATCCACGGGCCCGGCTTTCGGCGATCAGCGCATCACCAATATGTAACAGCGGAATGCGCACCACATTTGCTATCTGTGGTGCCACTTTATGCATCGTGTTGGTGCAAATCGCCAGGGCGTCGGCGCCGGCTTTTTCGAGACTTTCGCCAACGGACGCCAGATAGTCCGCCAGTTGTTGCCAGTCATTGTTGTGTTGCAATTCGGCGATATGCGCAAAGTCCACACTGTAAAGGATCAGCGGTGCACTGTGTAAGCCGCCTTTGCGTTGTTTAATCTGCTGGTTAATACGCTGGTAATAAGTCAGCGAAGACTCCCAGCTCATCCCGCCGATAAGGCCCACCGTTTTCATGTTCTTTCCTTGCCTTAATAAAGTGTTTGCTATAGATGAGCAGAGTAACCCATCTCAGCCCGGTTTAGCCATTAATAACAGCACGGGCGAGATGCTCGGTATCCTGTTGCGGGAGCGTGCGTATAAAGGTTTGCTGGATAATTTCGGCATCGGTACTGGCCCGATGGCGGCAGCCATTGAAATACGATACCACCTGATTTTTGGTGCGCATCCACAGATCCATTTGCTGTTCGCTGAGCACGTACTCCAGCGCTCTGACACTAAACGACATATCTACGCCGGCTGCAGCGTACAGCTTGATGAGCCAGGGGTGATCAACTACCCAGCCATCGGTATAGGCAGTGCCATTAGCCAGAAACTGATTAAGCGCCAGGCACACATCGCGGCCATCATTACCCCACTTTTGCAGGTGTTCGCGGCTCAATCCATGGAGCGCCTCGGCTTTTTTGTCCCAGTGTGACCACTGAGGATAAGGACGAATCAATCGACAAAAACGCGCACCGTCACTCCTTATCACACCTACCTCTATGGGGTAACTGTGAGAGCTAAAACCGCTGGCTTCCACGTCGATGATTGTTGGTATTTGCATGCCACTTTTTCCTGTCTGTATCTTAAAGCTAGTTTGTTATTTGTCAGATGCAAATTTAAACCATGATGTCGCTGTAGTTATTTAGTCCGGCCTTAGGCAAACCTGATGTTATACGCCTTTTGGCATTGCTTCCGGCTAAACGTTCAATGCCAGAGGCAATCAATTACCGTGCCAGTACAAACTATCGATTTAGACAAATAAAGGATCATGTTTTATATCGATATTTTTTTGTGATGACCTTAACTGAAGCCCGTATTATTGAGCCATGATGCTCACCCGACATTGCATCCTGATGACCGACGCTTCACTAAATCGAGTCATTTTAGGATCCAACTGGCTTCGAACTGCGTATTGCACGGGTATCGAAGACTGTGCCACACTGGATTGCCTTTCCATTACTTAGCTTTAGCTTTTATGACAGCGTCACTGAATAAAGTTACCGACACATCTACCCGTCATTTTCGTTTTTTTGATTTTGTGCTGGCTGCCACCTGTATCTTAATTGTGTGCTCCAATATTATCGGCGCGGGTAAAGTGGCAGAGATTGCTGGTTTTACCTTTGGTGCCGGTGTGATTTTCTTTCCTTTATCCTATGTTCTGGGCGATGTACTGACCGAGGTTTATGGCTACCAGCGGGCCCGGCGGGCTATCTGGGCCGGATTCTTTGCAGCAGGGTTTGCAGCCTTTATGGCCTGGTTTATTACCGAAATGCCACCCGCACCGGGCTGGAATGAAGACCTCGGTGGCGGACTCAGCCGCCAGGACAGTTTTGCCATGAACTTTGGCCAGGCGCCTCGTATTGTGCTGGCTTCGGTACTGGCAATCTGGTTAGGTGAGTTTGCCAACGCCTTTGTTATGGCCAAGATGAAAGTACTCAGCAAAGGCAAAGCGCTTTATCAGCGAACTATTGGCTCTACCATTGTGGGTCAGGCGGTAGACTCGGCCGTGTTTTATCCGGTGGCTTTCTGGGGGATCTGGAGTACCGAGCTTATCCTTACGGTAATGGCCACCAACTATGCACTGAAAGTGCTGTGGGAAGTACTGTTAACGCCGGTAACCTACAAAGTGATTGCGGTGCTAAAACGTGCTGAGGGTGTTGATGTGTATGATGAACACACCAACTTCACCCCCTTCTCAATTAAATAATCAGCCTGCGCTTACAGCTTAAAGCGGCTGACCTGGCGCTGCAGATCGGTAGCTAACTGACTGAGCTGTTCGCTGTTAGCTGCCACCATCTCCGAAGCACTACTGGTTTGCTCGCTGACCACAGTAATATCGCCCAGGTGCTGCTGAATCTCTTTTACCACAACACTTTGCTCTTCGGTGGCTTCAGCGCCATCGAGGGCTTGCTCACGAACACTCTCTACATGGCCGAGGATTTGTTCCAGGCTCTCGTTGGTATGACTGGTAAGCTGCATGCTGTCGATGGCATTTTGCTCACTTTGCTCCATGCTCGATACCGATTGCGCCACACTGCTACGCAGGCGTTCAATTACACCTCGCACTTCTTCAGGGGAACTGCGGGTGCGCATGGCAAGCAGGCGAACCTCATCGGCTACTACCGCAAAACCACGCCCCGAATGCCCTGCCCGGGCGGCTTCATTGGCAGCGTTTAAGGCCAGCAGCACCGCTGCGATACTCGCATAGAGCCGACCACTGATAGTGGAAAATAATCTTTTAAACATGGTGAAAGAGGTATTAGATGGGGTTAGATTAAGTACTATTAAACGATATAAAAAGCACTAAACCACCACTGATTTACATAAGAAAATACTGATATAGATTAAAGAAAATAATCTATCATGTCGTATAAATCAACATCTTAGATTTATGTTAATACAGCATTAAAAACAGTACTTTAGTCTAAGAATTTGGGTGTTTTTTTCAGCACACCAGTTACACCAGCAGGCACCTGGTAAGACCAGATAAAGCAACAAGGATTGTGCACTTTTCAGCCATATAATATTTTAAAAGCTATTGGCTAAACTAACCTGCAACTGTTGGAAAGCGGGCAATAAAAAAACGCCGGTAGTATACCGGCGTCTGATGCGTATCTTCATGGAAGATGCATTAAGCACCTTCGTTACATCGAGCGATTAAAAACTCGCTTTTAAGTTCAGTGCTGCTGTGCGCGGTGCGCCAATCCAGGCACCGCCATTAACCACTGTCCCCAGATAGCTGCTGTCGAACAGGTTGTTAATGGTAAGGCGAACATCAATATTGCTGATCCCCTGAACCGGTGAGTCAACCGTCGCGCCAAGGTAGAAGTCGGCTACGGTGTATGAATCAACCTCAAACGAGCCCGCTGAGCGCTCGCCCACATACTTGGTGGAAAGACCCATGTTATAAACGTCGGCAGTATAATCCAGGCTTACCACGAACATGTCTTCGGCTGAGCCAACCACGCGCTGACCATCCACAAAGCCGGTAGAGGCTGCCGGGTCTTTGTATTCTGAATTGTTTTGAGTGTATGAGAAATACAGACCAAGCTTGTTGGTAATGGTGTAATCCATGGCTACTTCAATACCGTCTGACTGCACACCACCTACGTTTACGTAAGTCCCGTCGAGCTCACCCAAGTAATCTACACCACCTGCTTCTTCGGCACTTTGATAAGTAATGCGGTTGTCAAAGTCAATGTTGTAGTAAGTTAAGCTGACGTTGATGTCGGCAGCCACATAGCGCAAACCTAGATCGATGTTGTCGGCGGTTTCCGGCTCAACCGATGAAATATCCACTGAGCTGCTTTCCAGTACGCCGTCTTTGATTGCGGCATAGTTTTGTGCAAAACCAGCAAACACCTCAACGCCATCCATCACCGGTGCTACCACACCCGCAGAGAACAACACATCAGAGTCAGACTCAACCGACAAACTGTTCCCCGGTACAAAGAGGTCTTTTTTCTCGATATCAACGTTAAATTTCTTGGCACCAACGCGCAGTGTGGCCACACCGAGGTCGATTTCATCTTCCACATAATACATCAGCGTTTCAACCGGGAATTCGCTGCTGTACTGCACCCAGTATGGGGTTTCATCAAACTGATAACCTACCCGTGAATCGATTATTTTCTGCCAGCTACGGTTTTCTTTACGCTCGTAATCTTCGTACCACAAACCTGCGCGCAGGGTGTTTTCCATGTCGCCAATCTGCGCAACCCATACCGCATCGATATTGATACCGGTACGCTGCTTGTCGTAGTTGGTGTGGCGATAAGAGCTAACCGGAATAGCATTAGTCGGATAACAGGCCGGATCGTACACTGCACCGCCGCCACCATAAGGGAATGTCAGCGAGCTTTCACAATCTGCCATGGGTGATAACGAGTTGCCGTTTGCATCCACAAAGTAGATTTGTCCTAACGGCGCGCCGCCTTCATAAGTATTACCGTGTACCAGCTCCGAATGGCCGTTGCTGCCATCATCGTTAACGTCGACGATATAAGGCGGTACCCAGTCACCACGGCCTTCGTTTTTGTGCCAGTAGGCATTGGCTTTCACGTCTACGCCGCCCAATGACATATTGGCTTCTAAGTAAGCAAACAGGTTCTCACGCAGGGTAGACCAGCCTCGGCGATAAGACTGATCGATGTAAGGCACACCGGTCCAGTTGCCGGTTAATTCGTCCCAGGCCGGGCTTTGGGCAAACTGCTCAAGGCTGTAAATGCGCTGGTAGTTATCTTCGTGAGTATCGTCGTAAGAGATATATCCGGTAATATCTATGTTGCTCATGTAGCTGACAAACTTGGCAGCCATATGATCGCGGGTATTCTCGGCGGTTTGCGTCATCCAGTCGCTGTTTTCCTGGGTCGACATACTGATCCAGGCATAGGTGTCGGCGGCAATTTCACCGGTTTCATAACGCATAAATAATTTCTGCGCGTCGAATTCACCAAAGGTCGAGCTCACCGTAAGTAACTCTTCCGTGCCCGGATTAATGGTAGTGAAGTTAATAGTACCACCCAGTGCTTCGTGTGAGCGGGACGCGATATCAGCAGTACCCTGAGACACTTCTACAGCGCGCAGGTTTTCGGTATCGATATAGCGATTGGCTTTGGCACCACCGCCGTAGTTAGAGTTACCATTGGCAATGCCATCAACCGTCATACCAATTTGTTGCTGGTCGAGATCCACAGAGAAACCACGAATTGAAATACTCGTAGACCAGTCGTCTGAGCCAAAGGTATCACCTTCGTTGATCAGCACGCCCGGCAGGTTGTCAATGGTAGCCAGCACGCTGGTCATGCTGCTTTGCTGCTTGATCATCGACTCTTCTGTAGCGTTGTTGGCGTAAGATACGCTGCGTCCTACTACGGTGACTTCTTCGATTTCATCCGGCTGGGCAGCCGGCGCATTCATTGCTTCTGCCATTACCGGTGTACCAGCCATAGCGGCCAGTACCGACAAAGCCAGCAGCGAGCGCTGCTTTAACTTAGTTGGATTCATGGTTGTGTTTCCTGTGTGATTTTATAAGGATATTTGGCGCGCCAGATTAGACTCACTCAATGACAATTCCATGACAATTCCATGACCATTCCCTGACAGTTAGATGAATCAGAAAACTTATAAAATTCATCTACTTGTAACATTCGCGCAGGATAAAAAAGCTTACGATATAACGTTATTTTGAAGGCCCGGTTTACGCCAGGCTGGCGAGTGCATCAACCAGCGCATCAATTTCCTGTAAGGTAGTAAATACCTGAGGCGTAACGCGGATACAGCTGCCGCTGGATAGGTCGTAACGGCCAACCGTAAACACTCCGAATTCGTTTTCCAGACGTTTCTGTAATTGATTAATTTGCTCGCGACTGGTTTGCCCGGCCAGGCGAAAGGCGCCCATCCCGCTGGCACTGGCATCATCGGTAGCCCCCAGAACTTCGATGTGCGGCATGTTGCGTGCTTTGCTCACCCAGCGCTCCCGCAAGTATTTTAAGCGAGCCATTTTCGCTGCCGGGCCAACCTTATGGTGAAAACGGATAGCATCCGGTACCGCAAGAAAGGCGGCAAAGTTAGACGTGGCCATATGTACCCGTTTGTGCACCAGGGTATTATCGGGATCGGTTTCACCAGGATAGGGAGCTACTTTGTCCAACGTACCCTTACGCATATATAAGGCACCAACGCCCACTGGCGAACCAATCCATTTGTGCAGGTTAAACACCGCCCAATCGACATTCAGTTCTGGCAGAGTAAAGTCGATTAGCCCCCATGACTGAGCGCAGTCGCAGATCACATCAACGCCATGCTGTTTAGCAAAAGCCGCGATTTCGGCCACTGGTAATATTAACCCGTGTTGATTAGAAGCATGGGTCAGGATCATTAGTTTCAGGTTGGCTGTGCTGCGGATCTTGTCCTGATACACCTCAAGCAATTGCTGTTTGGAGGCTTGCGCGGGCAAGGTAATTTCTACGCCTGTGGCGCCTCGTTGTTCCGCCAGTGCCGCCATGGTGCGCTGAAAGGCTGGATAGTCGATATCAGCCCACATCAGAGTGTCGCCAGGCTTTATGCCTTTATACTGGAATAACAGATTATGCATGGCTTCGGTGGCATTGCGGGTGAGCGCAATTTCTTCTGGCGGGACCGCCAGTGACTCTGCCACAGCATTTACCGAATCCTTTGAATCCCCGTACCAGTCTTTACGCGCGTAGAATGACAACTGATGATTCACCATTTTGGTTAGTTCGATATAAGACTGCTCCACGGGCAGCGCCATCTTGCCCCAGTAGCCATGCTCAAGGTTAACAATGCCATCGGTCTTTTTATAAAACGCACTTACCGAGCGCCAGTAGGCTTCATCTGCAGCCAGCTCAACAGCAGATAAATCGGATTGTGGCAAGGCTGGCCAGCCATCGGCAAAGGCTCGTGTGGCCGCCAGAGAACCAGACAGCAACAAAGAGTGCTGTAAAAGTTTACGCCGGGATAATAAAGGGGCAGACATGCAAGAGACTCCAGAGTAATGTAAATTAATATTTTTTATACGATTACACTATTACGTTTTTAAAACAATATCTTGAAAGCCCGTTAAGATAAAACAACGATTTCAATGGATATGTTACAACATAACAGAATCAACAAAATGCAGTTAAATTTGTGGGAGTCGTTGTTGTGGTCTAATATTAAAGTTTAGATTAAATTTGCTTACGCAGAGATCCTCCATTGACTTCTTTTCAGCCCTTGCATTCTGTTACCTCTCAGTCGCTTACCGGTAAGCTAAAGGTTTTTCACGAAGCGCTGTTAGCCGACTATCCGCATATTTGCCGACTGGCCTGCGCCATTTATGATAAACCTACAGATGTACTCAAAACCTTTATTAACAGTACCCGACAAGGCCATGCCATTGCCGGGTACGAGGTAAAGCTGCACGATACGCCCTCTTTACTTCACCTGGCCAACCATCAGCAAAGCCGGGTTATTGATGATATCAGCGCTGAGATCCACGGCGGTTCGGTACATTCAGACTGGTTGCTTGAACAGGGGTATATGAGTTCGTTTACCGTCCCCATCATTCGTCAGAACCAGTTTCTCGGCTTTGTGTTTATTGATAGCGTTGAAAAAGACAGCTTTACCCCAAGCATCCAGCGTGACCTTATTATGCGCTGCGCCAGCATTTGTGATGCTATTGCCAACGAACTGGCAGCTGCCCATTTACTGGTAGCCACCGCATCGGCCATTCGCAGCATCGCTAACCTGCGGGATTTTGAAACCGGCATGCACCTCACCCGCATGGCGGAACTGAGTAAACTGATTGCCCGTAATTTACCTGCTCACTTTGGCCTCTCCGATGAAGACATTGAGCACATTTACCTGTTTTCGCCACTCCACGATATCGGCAAAATAGGCATTCCCGATGCCATTTTATTAAAGGCTGGCAGGCTAACCGATAGCGAACGTCAGATTATGCAAACCCACGTGCAAAAGGGCGTAGACATGATTGATTCCATCCTCGCGGATTTTAATCTGATTGAGGCTAACGATGCCAGGATCATGCGCAATATTATTGCCTTTCATCATGAGTATCTCGACGGTTCCGGCTACCCTTTTGGGCTCAAGGGCGAGCAGGTGCCCATTGAAGCCCGGATAGTTACTGTGGCCGATATCTTCGATGCACTGACCCACAAACGGCCTTACAAAAAGTCCTGGTCGGTGGAAAACTCGCTCACCGAGCTACATCAAATGGTTGAGCAGGGCAAGCTTGATGACGACTGCGTTACCGCGCTGGCTAACTCGTTAAACGCAGCCCAGCATATTGTTACCAGCTATTGTGACAGCGAGGAGCCGGCCAGTAATCCAGGCTATTAGCAATATAAGCGCTTTCTTCCCTTGTTTGCTTTGTGGTTCAATAGTATACCCGATACTGGTTCAGGTATCGGGTATAAGTCTGCTTGCTAATTAGGATGAATTAGTTTTGATTTTTGAATCGCTCACTGGGTTTGACGTAGCGTTGGTGCTGGCTATTGGCTTTATGGTAGGCCTGGCCAAAGCCGGGATCCACGGCCTGACACTGTTATCGGTACCGCTGCTTGCCTTGCTATTTGGCGGTAAACACTCCTCCGGCGTCATGCTGCCTATGCTGATAATGGCCGACATATTCGCCGTGCATCATTATCACCGCCATGCTAACTGGCAATTTCTTATCAAGCTCTTTCCGTCGGCATTTGTGGGCGTCTTAATTGGTGCCTGGCTGGGCGACCACATTAACGATGCGCTGTTTATGCAGATTATGGCGGTGATTATTTTTGCCAGTGTGGGGCTGATGTTGTGGCTTGAGCGCAATAAATCCGCCGTACCGGATTACACCTGGTTTGCCATTCTGGCTGGGGTGCTTGGCGGTTTTACCACTATGGTGGGCAACCTTGCCGGCTCCGTAATGGCCGTTTACCTGCTAAGTATGCGCCTGCCTAAAAACGAGTTTATTGGCACTGCGGCCTGGTTCTTCCTGGTAATCAATATTTTTAAGGTGCCCTTCCACGTATATGTATGGGAAACCATTAACTGGCAGAGCTTTACCTTAAACCTGATAGCCTTACCGCTGATCATTGCCGGTGTGTATTTAGGGATTTGGCTGGTAAAGCGGATCAACGAAAAACACTACCGCTGGCTGGTGATTGGCATGACCTTACTGGCTGCCGCCGCATTATTGCCGGGGTAGCTGTTTTAACAGGTGGCATAGGCTCATAAAACCAGCCTGCATCGTTGAATACGTATGTTTGTGTTTTTACGGTAAATCAGCGGCTATGCTTGGGGAAATGCCAATTGAGAGAGCCTTGCCCATGTCACACTGTTTTCCGACCTCAGCCAGACACGGCCTTTTCCTGAGCGTGCTGGCTGCGTTATTGTTAGGGTGTAATCCATCCCCAACCAGTACCGAGGACAACGTGTCTGCCAGCCACCAACAACCGCAACCACAAGCCGCTCTACCCGCCGGTAAGCCTGTGGTTTACCAGGTCTTCACCCGCTTATTCGGTAATAAAAATACCACCAATAAGCCGTGGGGCACGCTGGAAGAAAATGGCGTAGGCAAATTTGCAGACTTTACCGATGAAGCCTTGCTGGGCATTAAGGAACTGGGCACCACCCATATCTGGTATACCGGCGTGCCTCACCATGCGGTGATCAATGATTACAGCGCCTATGGCATCAGTCACGACGATCCGGATGTGGTAAAAGGCCGCGCAGGTTCACCCTATGCGGTAAAAGACTATTACAACGTAAACCCCGATCTGGCCGTTGATCCGGCCAACCGTCTGGCAGAATTTGAGGCGCTCATTGCGCGCACCCACGCCCATGGCATGAAAGTGATCATCGATATTGTGCCTAATCACGTGGCACGCAACTACGAGTCGTTATCGAGCCCTGCCGGGGTAAGTGACTTTGGCGCTCACGACAATACCGCAGTGACTTATGCCCGGGACAATAACTTCTATTACGTGGTGGGCGAGTCATTCCAGGTGCCTGCCACTGATAACGGCTATCAACCACTTGGAGGTCAGCCCCACCCGCTGGCTGATGGTAAGTTTGAGGAAAATCCGGCCAAATGGACGGGCAATGGCGCACGGGCAGCCCGGCCTGATGCCAACGACTGGTATGAAACCGTTAAGGTCAATTACGGTATTAAACCCGACGGCAGTGAAGACTTCCCGGCCTTGCCAGCAGGATTTGAACAACAATCTGTTGCTGCCCACGCCGCTTTCTGGAAGGACAAAGCCGTACCTGATTCCTGGCGGAAATTCCGTGATATCACCCATTACTGGCTCGATAAGGGCGTAGATGGCTTTCGCTACGATATGGCCGAGATGGTACCGGTAGCGTTTTGGTCTTATTTAAATTCGTCGATAAAGGTACGTAACCCGGACGCTTTTTTACTGGCCGAAGTTTATCAGCCCCACCTTTACCGTGATTATCTTCACCTGGGCAAAATGGACTATCTCTACGACAAAGTGGCGTTTTATGACTCGTTAAAAGCCATTATGCAGGGCCATGGCGATGCCGCAGATCTGGTTTCTATTCAGGCGGACATGCAGGATATCGAGCGTCATATGCTGCATTTTCTGGAAAATCATGATGAGCAGCGTATCGCTGCTCCTGAATTTGCCGGGGATGCCAACAAGGGCAAACCAGCGATGGTGGTATCAGCCCTAATCAGCCGTTCGCCCACCATGGTCTACTTTGGTCAGGAAGTGGGCGAAGACGGCAGCGAAGATATGGGGTTTGGCAAACCGTCGCGCACCACCATCTTTGATTACGCCGGTGTACCCGCCCACCAGCGCTGGATGAATAACGGGGTGTTTGATGGCGGACAATTATCAGAAAAAGAACAAGCACTGCGAGACTTCTACCGCCGGGTTCTTACTATCTCGGCGGACTATCCGGCCATGAGAGGCGATTATTACAGTCTGCATGCAGCGAGTCTGGCCAATGACAGTGACTACTCCTCATCTCAGCTGGCTTTTGCCCGCTGGACAGACACCCAACACATGATTGTTGCGGCCAACTTTAACGCCACCACACCAGTAACTATTGAGCTCACCGTGCCAAAGGATTTGCTGTTAAAGTGGCAATTACCACAGGGTGAAGTGGCCCTCACAGAACATCTGAATCGACCTCAAACAACAAACAAGATGATGGTTAATGGCGAGACCGGCCGCATACAGCTTACCGTACCGCCACTGGGCTCGGTGGTGTACACCGTAGATCGCTAACCAAAATTTAAGGGGCCTTCAAGGGGTCTTCAAGGGGTCAGAGTAAATTAATCTGACCCCTTAAATTCAAGTTACTCTGACCCCTTGAATAGACCCCTTGAAGAAACCACCTCGTTAGGAGGTGGCATATCCTGCTAACGAATAAGCTGTTAGCACTATTTAGATGTTAATTTACTGGGCAGGCTACTGGAAATGAATACGTTGAACTAGTGCAGGTTACTGCATCTTCGTCAGAAGAACAGGTTTTGTAACTCACATTTCTTACGCAAAAGGACGAGCCGTTCCTCGTACTTCTGGTCACCTCATTGGAAGATTCCATACCGTCCCCGATATACACTCCCCAAGAGAATTGTTCAGCAATCTCCTGGACTAAATCCCTTAAGCATTGATGATCAGCAGTTGTGGTGTTATAAGCCTCGTTATTAACCCCATCAGGGAAGGCATTCTGAAAGCTTAAACCATCAATCCTGGATAAATGTCTATCTAATTTAAGACCGATATGAACTTGCGACACATCTCCCAGTTCCAAAGTCCCTTTAAAACTTAGATCAAATACCAATCGATTATCGTCATCCCCTAAGGTCGCTATAAGGGGTATTTGTGTTGATTCCCAGGTAACTCCCAACGCCACAGTGTTCCTGCCTAATTGCACATTTAAGCCAGTAAGATCCTCATCTTCGCCAATATCATTTACATTCACGCCATTTAAATGTTCGGCCAGCTCCCTTCTTACAAAATCCTGAGTATCTGATTGCGTGATTCGATTTTTCATATATTGACTCACTGCGGCACAGGAGGCCGGATCAGAGTTATTCCCGGTCAACACTGAATTACCAGGCACACTAATGCCTTGCACAGATAAGAAATCTTCGTAACTAACTTCCAGGTTTCCCCCGCTAGTTGCTATGAGGACGTCATCGTAAAAATTATAAAATATTTCAGCCGCCGACAGTTCATCAGAAGAAACACCGACAGGTGTTGAATTAATTTGAATTATGTATTGCTGTGGATAAGACGCTGTAACTCTATACTTCCTGGTAGTTTTATTTTGTGGATCAATGATAATGACGTCTTTATTGGTAACATCACAATACATTGGCGTCTCATCTATTACCGCAGGTCCTCCTCCTAGGTCACCAAACTGACATGAGGGCTGGTCAAACTTAGTTGTCGCTAAATCTCGAGCTTGAGATTCCGAGCAACTCTGACAAACAAAAGTCTCGGTGACCTCTGCTGATACGGGGAGAATAAACGAAGGAATAATTAGCAGAAAGTACGCTAATCGTTTCTGTAAGCCCATGTTATGCTCCGTATAAATGGGATTGAGTTAGCGAGTACTCTAAAGCGAGTGTAGAAAAGAGAAAGAATTATTGCAATAGGTAAAATGAGGAAACTCAAAAAGAAAAGAAATCAAGGCAAATCAAAGGGTCTTCAAGGGGTCAGAGGGTCTTCAAGGGGTCAGAGTACATGAATC